>JAKLJF010000740.1:0-1087 GCA_023151335.1 Thermoanaerobaculia bacterium
TCATAAACCCTCACCCCTCCCCAACTCACCCTACCCGCTTCATGTTCACCGGATCCCAGCGCACGGTTTTTTCTTCAAAATAGCTGTCGTTGCACAGCAGGGCGGGCGCCGCGGCCCGGAAGCCGAAGCTGGCGTCTTCCACCACTTTTTTGCCGTTGCGCACGCCGTTGAAGAAGTTGGTAAAATGGTCGTAGTGCGCGCCTTTGTAGCCTTTTTCCACGGTGTAGTGGGCCTCGGCGGGCGGCAGCATCCGTTTGCGCTCGGAAAGGGCCTTATCCAGTTCATTGGCCTTTTCTTCCAGAAAGGCGTCCATGGGGTCGGTCGTGAGGTTTTTGCGCAGGTACACGTCGTCCCAGGTCACGTCCATGGCGCCTTCGCTGCCCACCATGCGCAGGTAGGTGCTGCCGGAGGTACCATCGACGAAGTTGACCCGCAGCGAAAGGTTGAATGCCGGGTGCGCTTTGGTTTCGGGGTAGTCGAACATGCCGAGCAGTACGTCGGGTACCTCCCGGCCATCCTTCCAGTAGCGCAGGCCGCCGGTGGCCATGATCTTGTTGGGGCCTATGGAGCTGATAATAAAGTGCAGGCTGGAGAACAGGTGTACGAACAGATCGCCCGACACGCCGGTGCCGTAGTCGCGGTAGTTGCGCCAGCGGAAAAAGCGCAGGGGATCGAAGTCGCGTTTGATGGTATTGGAGATATAACGGTCCCAGTCCACTGTCTCTTTGGATGCATCCGGCGGGATGGCGTACTGCCAGGCGCCCACGGGAGAGTTGCGTGCCCAGAAGCCTTCGGCGTAGATCAGCTGGCCGATAGCGCCGCTTTCGTAGAGTTCTTTTGCTTTTTCATTGCCCAATGAGCTGAGGCCCTGGCTGCCTACCTGGTAGGTTTTCCCGCTTTTTTGTTGCGCCTGTATTACCGCTGCGCCTTCGGTCACGTCGTGCACCATGGGTTTTTCGCAGTAGGCGCTTTTGCCGGCATTCAGGGCATCCACAGAGATTTGTTTGTGCCAGTGGTCAGGCGTGCCGATGATCACGGCATCGATATCGGGCCGGGCGAGGATTTCCCGGTAGTCGCGCGTGGTGAA
>JAKLJF010000740.1:1097-3103 GCA_023151335.1 Thermoanaerobaculia bacterium
TTACCCCAGCGTTGGCGGGCCTGTTCGAGCCGGCCGTTGTACAGGTCGCAGGCGGCGATCAGTTTGACGCCGGGAATTTGCAGCGCTGTGCTGGCGTCTTCCGTGCCCATGCCGCCCGCGCCGATCACGGCGATCTGGATATGGTCGTTGGCGGAAATGGTTTTTTCGCGGTCGAGGAAGTATTGCCGCACTTCATTCTGGCCGATCAGGATCGACGGCCCCGATGTGGTGAGTAATGCGGCGCCTGCCGCCATTTTTTTGACAAAAGACCGGCGGGAAGTGGTATTTTTCGATTGTTTCATAAAGGAGACGGTTGAGAAAATGCTGAAATAAGTTGCCGGATTTCGACGGCGAAAAGTAGGTTTTTCGCGTGGACTGAAGGCAGAATTTTCGTGGAAAATAAATACTATCGTGCTACCAGCAGCGCCACATTCTCGATATGGTGCGTATGCGGGAACATATCCACCGGCTGCACTTTCAATACCTCGTATTTTTCATCGAGCAACTGCAGGTCGCGGGCCTGGGTTGCGGGATTGCAGCTTACGTACACGATGCGCGGGGCGGCCAGGTCGAGCAGGAAACGCACGGCTTTTTCGTGCATGCCTGCCCGGGGCGGGTCGGTGATGACCAGGTCGGGTTTGCCGTGGCGTTCGATAAATTCCGGGCTGAGCACCGATTTGACGTCGCCGGCGTAAAAGACGGCGTTTTCGATGCCGTTCAGGGCGCGGTTTTCCTCGGCGTCAGCGATGGCTTCCGGGATTTCTTCAATGCCCACCACGTGCTGGCAGTACCGGGCCACATACAGGGCTATACTGCCGGTACCGGTGTACAGGTCGTACACATTTTCGGCGCCGGTGAGGCCGGCGAATTGCACCACCACATCATACAGGTTTTTGGCTTGTATGGAGTTGGTTTGGAAAAACGATTTGGGGCCGATCTTGAAACGCAGCTCACCCAGTTTTTCTTCCACGAAACCTTTTCCATGCCAGTTGATCATGTCCAGATCGAAGACGGTGTCGTTCTTCTTCGGGTTGATACAGTAAACTATAGTGGTGATCTGATCCCGAAAACGCTCCAGCATGGCGCCGAGATAGGCCTGGATGGCCTCCCGGTCGTCGCGGGCGAAGCTGAACAGCAGCATCACTTCGCCCGTGGTGGTGAGGCGGATCATCAGGTTGCGCAGAAAACCGCTGTGCCGGCGTACGTCGTAGAATTCGAGTCCCCGTTCCAGTGCGATTTCGCGGGCGGCATTGCGGATGGCATTGGAAGGTTCGGCCTGGAGCCAGCATTCGTGAATATCGACGACCTTGTCGAAAGCGCCGGCACGGTGGAAGCCGAGGCCGGGAAAGGCGGGGATCTCCGACCCCACCCTCTCCCCTGAAGGTTGAAACCCCACCCCCGACCCCTCCCCTGAAGGGGAGGAGAGACGTGACGCCGCGGTCCCCTCTACGTCTCCCCTCCCCTTCAGGGGAAGGGTCGGGGGTGGGGTTTGAGGGGCTTGGGGTGGGGGCGTCATCTCTCCCGGCAACAGCCACCTTTTATTTGAAAACGCAAATTCGAGTTTATTCCGGTAGAATGTGGTTTCCGGCGCGCCGAGGATGGGCAGGAATTCCTGCACGCTGACTTTGGCGATGCGTTGGAAGGCGTCGAGAACGGTCTGGTTTTTATGTTCGAGCTGGGCGGCGTAATCCAGGTGTTGCCATTTGCAGCCGCCGCAAACGGAAAAATGCCGGCAGAAGGGCTCGTTGCGTTGGGGGGAAGGCTGGAGCAGTTTTTCAATACGGCCTTCGCCGAAGCCGCCTTTTTTCTTTTGCACAAAAACGTCGGCCACGTCGCCGGGAACGGCGCCTTCGACAAACAGGACCAGCCCTTCGGGGGTACGCCCCACGCCTTTGCCGCGGTCGGCAACGCCATGGATGGGAATGGCCGGGGCGATAAAAGATTTGAATTTGCGTGCCATTGGAAGGGGCAAAGGTAAGGGCATCAAACTAAAAAACCCCCGTCCT
>JAKLJF010000741.1 GCA_023151335.1 Thermoanaerobaculia bacterium
TTCCAGGCCCGGTTTGTCGATCACGAGTAACGTGCAATTTTCCATCGCTTCGATAAAAAACTCGGCGGGTACTTCCCGGACAAAACTCCGCATGTCGCCGATCCACCACTCTTCCACAGCAAACTGGATGATATGCTCTTTCCCTTCAGTGTCGATGACATAGGCCCGCAGGCAACCCTGCACGACGAAGTGTTCCGTCCGGCAAACGTCGCCGGCTTGCAATAAAAATTCCTTTTTTTTCAAATTCCGGGCCTGGAAACGCGTCCGTACGGCATCCTGTTCCGGTGCGGAGAGCGAAACCTGCCGGGTAATATGGCGGAGCAGGAGGTCGTGCATGGTGTTTCAAATGAGGCGACTTTACCCTACACGCTCATCGGATCCACTTTATCCGCTTCCACCCCGTATTTTTTCATAAAGTCCTGCACGGCCTTGTCGTTTACCTTGCCCTGTTTGTGCAACAGGCGCACGGCGGCATAGGCTATGTACCGCGCGCTCACTTCGAAGTAGTCGCGCAGGTTGTCGCGGCTGTCGCTCAGGCCGAAGCCGTCGGTGCCGAGGGCGATGAAGTCCTTTGGCATCCAGGGCGCCAGGCAGCCGGGGGTCATTTTTACCCAGTCGCTGGCGGCCACGAACACGCCGGATTCGCCCGCGAGGGTTTGTTGCAGGTAGGACACCTGTTCCGGCT
Source organism: Thermoanaerobaculia bacterium (assembly GCA_023151335.1). Taxonomy (GTDB): domain Bacteria; phylum Bacteroidota; class Bacteroidia; order Chitinophagales; family Saprospiraceae; genus M3007. The sequence goes on from JAKLJF010000741.1 coordinate 686, forward strand.
GGCCGGGGTGCAGCAGGTTGTGGCGTTCGCAGGCCTGGGCGTCGCGGTAGAGTTCGGTCCAGGAGGTGGCGCTCCACACGTCGGTGCTGACGCCTTCACTTTCGAGTATTTCAGCGGCTTTCAGTGCCTGATCCATGATGATGCCCGAAGCGAGCAGGTGGGCCTTGATGCCGGCCTTGGCCGCTTTTTTCTCCGATTGGCGGAAGCGGTACAGGCCGCGTTTGATGCCTTCTTCCACGCCGGCGGGCATAGGCGGCATGGACAGGTTTTCGTTGTACAGGGTGATGTAGTAAATCTTGTGTTCGCCGTCGAGGTACATGCGTTTGATCCCATCGTGTACGATCACGGCCAGTTCGTAGGCGAAAGCCGGGTCGTAGCCAATCACGGCGGGTACCGTTTGGGCGATCAGGTGCGAATGGCCGTCCTGGTGCTGGAGCCCCTCGCCGTTGAGCGTGGTGCGGCCAGCCGTGCCGCCCAACAGAAATCCTTTGCACATCATGTCGGCAGCGGCCCAGATCATGTCGCCCACGCGCTGAAAGCCGAACATGGAGTAGTAGATGTAGAAGGGGATCGTCGGGATGCCGTGCAGGCTATAGGCGGTGCCGGCTGCCGTGAAGGAAGCCGAGGCGCCGTCTTCGTTGATGCCTTCCTGGAGTACCTGGCCGGTTTTCGACTCTTTATATTTGATAACGGAAATACCAATTTCGAGCGGCGTGTACAACTGCCCTTTCTGGTTCCAGATCTGGGCGGAATTGAACAGGGTTTCCATGCCGAAGGTCTGCGCTTCGTCGGGAACGATGGGAACGATGTATTTCCCGATTTCCGGCTGACGGATCAGTTGGGTCATGATATCGACCATGGCAGCCGTGGTGGAAAACGCCTTGCCGCCGGCGGATTCGCTGCCCTGCAGTTGTTTGTCAAAAAGGCTGAGCTCGGGCAAAGGGAATTTAGGATATTCTTCCGAACGGTCCGGAATATAACCGCCGAGGGCCAGGCGATGTTCCTTCAGATACTTCGTGGCGGGATCGTCGGGGCCGGGGAACCAGAATTTGGCGGCTTTGGCCTCTTCGTCGCTGATGGGGATCTGGTACCGGTTTTTGGTTTCGATACGGCTATCCGCGCTGAGGTCTTTTACCTGGTGGGCTTTGTTTTTGCCTTCGGCAGCCTTGCCCATGCCGTAGCCTTTTATGGTTTGGAAAATGATGGCCACGGGTTTATCGGAGCGGATGGCGCGTTCGTAAGCCGCGTATATCTTGAGCGGGTCGTGACCCCCGCGGCGCATATTTTTCAGTTGTTCGTCGGTATATTCGGCCAGCAGGGCGGCAATGCGGGCGTCGTCGCCCACCAGTTTTTTGCGGATGCCCGCCCCGTCGAGATTGACCATTTCCTGGAAGTCGCCATCAACCATGTTTTCCAGGCGGGCCAATAGCACGCCTTCTTCGTCTTTGGCGAGCAGTTCGTCCCACTCGGTGGCCCACAACACCTTGATCACATCCCAGGAAGCGCCGTAGAAATGGCGTTCCACTTCCTGGATGATCTTGCCGTTGCCGCGCACGGGCCCGTCGAGGCGTTGCAGGTTGCAGTTGATCACGAAGATCAGGTTGTCGAGGTTTTCCCGGGCGGCCACGCCTATGGTACCGTAGATTTCCGGTTCGTCGATCTCGCCATCGCCGATGAAATGCCAGACTTTACCGCCGTTTTGCGGTTTCAGGCCTCGGTTTTCGAGGTATTTCACAAACCTGGCCTGGTAAATGGCCGTCATGGGGCCCAGGCCCATACTCACCGTGGGGGCCTGCCAGAATTTCGGCATGCGGCGCGGGTGCGGGTAGCTGGACACGCCGCCCAGCAGTTCCTGCCGGAAGTTGACGATCCGTTCGACATCCATCCGGCCCACCCATACGGCGCGCGAATAAATGCCGGGCGAAGCGTGGCCCTGGAACATGAACAAGTCGCCGCCGTAGTCGGCCGTGCGCTTGCGCAGAAAATGGTGGTACAACACTTCGAACATGGTGGCGCAGGTGGCGTAGGTGGCGATATGCCCGCCGAGCGCCAGGTTTTTGTCCTGCGCCTGCAACACCATAGCCTGCGCGTTCCAGCGGATCACATTTTCGATGCGCTGTTCGATGTCGAGGTCGCCGGGATAGGCCGGTTGCTCGTCGGCGGGAATGGTATTGCGGTACGGCGTATTGAGCGCCGGGCCGCCGTTGGCCGCGCCATGGCGCGCCAGCAGGTAACGCAGGCGTTGGAATAGTTCGGCGCTGCGGCCCCGGCCATGCGCTTCAATGACTTCTTCGAGGGCTTCGAGCCACTCTTCCTGTTCGATACGCCAGTCGTCGAGTTGGATGTTATTTCCCATGTTGATTTGTTGATTGGTTGATTGGTTGATTGGTTGATTTGTTGATTGGTTGATT
>JAKLJF010000742.1 GCA_023151335.1 Thermoanaerobaculia bacterium
CCGCCTTATTCAAAAAGTACTGGAAAAAGTAGCCGGCGGTATCTGACGGTCTGTTTACTACCCCCCTAAACCTTCTACCCCCCTAAACCTTCTACCCCCCTAAACCTTCTAAACCCCCTAAACCTTCTAAACCCCCTAAACCCTCATAAACCCTCAGCGGCACAGTGTTTAATTTACTGACATTTTGTCATTTTTACCAAATTACCGTACCTTTGCGCCGCTTTTAGAATAGCGCGACAATATGTACGACAACAATCCGACACTGGAAGGCATAAAAACCATCGACGAGGCAAAACAGGGCCAGGTTTTATTCCGGGATCACTGGCAAGAATCCTCCATACCCGGCGGCAAAAAGTTCTATATCGAGAGTTATGGCTGTCAGATGAATTTCTCCGACAGCGAGATCGTGGCCTCCATTTTGGCCGACGTGGGTTTTTCACCTACCCGGAACCTGGAGGAAAGCGACCTTATTTTGGTCAACACCTGCTCCATCCGGGAAAAAGCCGAGGAGACCGTGCGCAAGCGCCTGCGTGTTTTCGAAGCCGTAAAAAAGCAACGACCCGGCGCCATGGTCGGCGTATTGGGCTGCATGGCCGAACGCCTGAAAAAGAAATGGCTGGAAGAGGAAAAACTGGTTGACCTGGTGGTCGGCCCCGACGCCTACCGCGACCTGCCCAACCTGATCGGCGCCGCCGGGGAAGGCAACCGTATGGTAAACGTTTTGCTCAGCCGCGAGGAAACCTACGCCGATATCAACCCTGTGCGCCTGGAGTCGAACGGCGTCACGGCCTTTATCAGTATCATGCGCGGCTGCGACAACATGTGCTCCTTTTGCGTGGTGCCCTTCACCCGCGGACGCGAGCGCTCCCGCGACCCGTTCAGCATCGTGGCTGAAGCCACTCATTTGTTTGAAAACGGCTACCGCGAAGTCACCCTGCTGGGGCAGAACGTGGATTCCTATAAATGGGACAACCCCGAAACCGGCCAACACACCGACTTCGCCGACCTGCTCGAAATGGTAGCCCTGGTTCACCCGCGCCTGCGCGTGCGCTTTAGCACCAGTCACCCGAAAGACATGACCGACAAGGTGTTGCATACCATGGCCCGCTACGACAATATCTGCAAATACATCCATTTGCCGGTACAGTCGGGCAACAGCCGTATTCTGGAGTTGATGAACCGCACCTACGACCGCCCCTGGTACGAGCAGCGCATCGAAGCCATCCGCCGGATATTGCCCGAAGCCGCGGTATCGAGCGATATCATCACCGGTTTTTGCAGCGAAACGGAAGAAGAGCACCAGGACACGCTCAGTATCGTCGATTGGGCCAACTTTTCGATGTCTTACATGTTTTTCTATTCCGAACGCCCCGGCACCCTCGCCGCCCGCAAATACGCCGACGACATCCCGGAGGAGGTCAAAAAACGGCGGCTGAACGAGGTGATCCGCCTGCAAACGGCCGTCAGCCTGCGACACAACCAGGCCGACATCGGCAAAACCTTCGAAGTACTGATCGAAGGGAACTCCCGCAAATCGGATCGCGACTTTTGCGGACGCACGACCCAGAATAAGATGGTGGTATTCCCGAAAAAGGAAGGCCTGAAAGCCGGCGATTACGTAACGGTGAAAATCAAGGATACAACCAGTGCGACCCTGCTTGGAGAAATTGTATAACACAGTCCATTAAAATGTCCAGTCAACTGCAAAGTATAAAAGCCCGTTTTGGTATCGTCGGCGCGTCCCATTTGCTGGACAACGCGCTGGAGACGGCCATCCGCGTGGCGCCCACCGATCTCACTGTACTCATTATGGGCGAGAGCGGTGTGGGCAAAGAAGTATTTTCCAAGATCATCCACGCGCTCAGCGCGCGCAAGCACAACGAATTCATCGCCGTCAACTGCGGCGCTATCCCCGAAGGCACTATCAATTCGGAATTGTTCGGCCATGAGAAAGGCTCCTTCACCGGCGCTGTGAACGAACGCAAGGGCTACTTTGAAACCGTGAACGGCGGCACAATTTTTCTGGATGAAATCGCCGAAATGCCGCTTGATACGCAATCATACCTGTTGCGGGTACTGGAATCCGGCGAGTTCATGCGCGTAGGTTCGTCGAAAGTACAAAAAACCGACGTGCGGGTCATTGCCGCTACCAACGTCGACCTGGAAGAACGCGTACGCCGCAACAAATTCCGCGAAGACCTGTACTACCGGCTCAGCACCGTTCCGATCAAAGTACCCGCCCTGAAAGACCGGCGGGAAGACATCCCGGTGCTGTTCCGCAAATTCAGCCAGGATATTGCTGAAAAATACCGGATGCAGCCAATCCGGCTCGATGATGCCGCCCAAATGGTTCTGGAAACATACCGCTGGCCGGGAAACATCCGTGAATTGAAAAATGTGGCCGAACAGTTGTCCATTTTATCGGAAGACCGGCTGGTCACCGCCGAAGAACTGCGCCGGCGGATGCCCCAATTGTTTGCCCGAAACCTTCCGGTAGTAGCCGAACACCATGGTGGCCGGGCGACAAACGGCGATTTTCAGGAACGCGAATTGCTTTATAAGGTACTTTTCGACATGAAAAACGACCTGAACGACCTCAAGTCGCTGTTCTTCGAACTCATCAACAGCAATAACCTGCGCATGCCCGATCTCAGCGGCTTGCGCCGGCTCCAGCCAGCCGTAGGCTTCCCGGAACGGGAACGGCCCCTCGAGGAATCTGCTTACCCCTTGCCGGAAACGCTGCGCGCACCGGCTGAGTCCGGCAAAGTGATGCCGATCATTATCGAACCTTCCAAACCCGGCTCCGCCTACGACCAGACCGATATGGAGGACACCCCGCTGGCTATGGATGAAATAGAAAAAGAGGCTATCCGCAAAGCGTTGAAAAAATACAACGGCCGGCGCAAGGAAGCCGCCGAAGAGTTGAAAATTTCGGAGCGAACGCTGTACCGGAAGATCAAGCAATACAATCTTTAAAGAGGTTTAACGGGTTTAACGGGTTGAGCGGGTTTAACGGGTTCGTTAACCCTTGGTATCCCATACTTACAGTGACAAGGGTTAACGAACCCGTTAAACCCGTTAAACCCG
>JAKLJF010000743.1 GCA_023151335.1 Thermoanaerobaculia bacterium
GGTTGACCTCGGCGTCGCGGATCTCTGCCGGCAGGCGGTATACCGGAATGCCGTAGTGCAGCAGGCCGCCCGGCTCCTCGTGGGCTTCGTAAATTTCCACGGTATGGCCCATACGCGCCAGGTGATAGGCGGCGGAAAGACCGGCCGGGCCGGCGCCGACGACCAGCACCCGTTTTCCGGTGGGTTTAGCGCTAAAACGTACCGGCCACCCCGCCTGCACGGCCAGATCGCCGATGAAACGTTCCACGGCGTGGATGTTGACGGTGACGTCGATGTGGGTGCGGTTGCAGCCCGTTTCGCAGGGGTGCACGCAAATGCGGCCCATGGTGGCCGGGAAGGGGCAGTCTTCCAGGATTTGCTGGAAAGCTGTCTCATAATCGCCGCCCTGTGCGCTGGCCAGCCAGGCCTGCACGTTTTCGCCGGCCGGACAGGCGCGGTTGCAAGGGGGCAAAAAATCCTGGTAAATTGGAATGCGGGACCGCAGGGCGCCGGTGCCCTCCGCGTGATCGGAAAGGTCAACGGGTTTGGTCAGGTCAACTTTAGACGCTTGCATAAGATGCCATTGGTGTCAACTAATGCGGGCAAAAGTGGCGCGGTAAGTCAGGGACACCAATGACATTTGTTAGATGGGGGGGTGACGGTGGTCAACTAGTTTTGAGTTGATTGTCGTTCAGAGGTTGAAGGTCAGTCCGGCAATCAGTGCGAAGTGGCCGAAGGAGATTTTAGGGATCAGCGCTCCCTCTGCCGCGGCAGAGGTGTGCGTATACCGCATTTCGGCCAGGGCGCCCAGGCGGCGCCATTTCGGGTTGATGCCGGCGCCAATACTCCAGCCGAGGGCGGCATCCGGTTTTACGGCGTCGAAAACATCGGAAGCGCCGTTGTGAATGACCAGCGAATAGGAGTAGTTTTTAGCCTGTTCAACGCTCAGGACAGGCCCCGCAAAAGCATAGAGCGGCAGCTCGAAGCGGGCCGGCTTTACCAAGTTAAACCGGTATTCGGGAAGCAGGGAGATGGTCCAGTTTTCCTTGTACAAATTGCCCAGTACGGCAATCGGGCCGCCCGTGCCGGGCGTCTCATAATCGTAAAAAGTGCGAAAAATTTTGTAATTGCCTTCTGCGCGCAGGTGAAATTGTCCGAATAAGCGCGCGTTTACGCCCAGACTAAATTGTAAGTTTCCGATGGAATCATAGAAAATGCTGGTTCGCTCGCGGCTGAGTCCGTCGCTGTGCAGGAAAGCTTCGCTGAAATTGACGCCGGCGCCAAGCTGAACCTGAAACCGTTGGGCGGTGGCGGAGGGGATGGCAAAAAGCAGGGGGAGTAAGAGGCATACGCCATACCTGAAGACTTGAGCATTCATGGGAAACAGGAATTTTGATCGTTAAACTATTGCTTTAATTGTGGGGCAAGAATAGGCAATGTAGGCAAAAATTGCGCGTATTGAAAATATTCAACTTGAGAATTGGATCGTTCGGCCAGTACGTTAAGGCATTGCGCAAAAACCAAACACCCCTCTCCCGGCAGAACCACCGGAAGAGGGGTGTAGTGTGCTAAGCGAAAACAGCACCCGTTTTTTAACATCCGAATACCAGTACGGCAAAAACCGTTTGCCCCGATACGGCCAGGTGTATCATTTCTCTTTCATCGGCGGGGAGGCGCACCAGTTCCCATGTTTTGCCAACGTCGGAAGAGCGGAAAATACCGGCATCGGTGCTGCAAAACAGGAATTTACCTGCCTGTACTACGTCGTGAATGTGCCGGACCAGCGGCAGGCCCTTATCTATACGCTGCCAGGTTTTGCCGCCGTCGGTGGATGTGAACAGTTTGTTCGGCTTGCCACCCTGCCAGCGGCCGCCATCGGTGGAGCGCAACAGTCCGCTGTAGGTAGCGCATATCAGCGCATCGCCGGAAACGGCAAGGCTGTTGGCTCCCTCTTCGGCATATACCTGTTTCCAGCTTTTCCCACTGTCGGCCGACTTGTAAAGACCGCTTTCGCAGCCCACGAAAACACTTCCGTCCGGGGTTTCCAGAACGGTGCGCACGGTTTTGTCGCTCAGGGTATTGTCCATGGCATTCCATATACCCGTGCCGGGTAATCCTTTATAAAAGCCGCTGTTGTAAATGCTGGCGTACAGCCCTTTTTGCCCGGGGAAAATATTAGTGACCTTTTCATTGGGAAAAAATTCTTTTTCCCAATTCGGGGCAACGAGGGCGGCGCTTTTGTGATACAAACCGCTTTCAGCAGCCAGATAGATTTCGTTGCCGTCGGCATACGCACGCCCGACCGCTAAGTTCCCGGGCAGTCCCGCGCTGATATCCTGCCAGGTCTGCCCGCCGTCTGCGGATTGAAAAACGATGTTGGCGGCCGGCAAGGCATTTTCCATGAATTGCCCGAAGTCGGTGGGGGGTTGAAACGAGAGGCTTGCTGCCACTGTTAATTGGCTATCCCTCTGATGCTGTTGGCAAGCAACGAGGGATTGAAAAAAGAGCAAAAGAGCGAGGATGTGGATACGCATGATTTTGTTTTTGTTTGGTGAAACCATGCTACAAAGGTGCGGTAGCGCCGGGCGCGGACAGCTTTTTGGTTGTAAAAGGATGTAACGGAATTGTAAAAAATCAAAGTTTAGACGGGTTTTGCTTGCCGGATGAGCAGGCCGGAGTATTTTTGGACGGCACTAACGGTCAAATTCTGAAAACAGCCTTACAGCAGATTGGAAAAGATTGTTCAAATAGATGTTTCCGCCCCCTTCAGGTTCTTTCAGGGTGGAAAAAGGGACTGTTTCCATTTGGGTCAACGGAGAGAAAAAAACACTAAAAGCAGGTGAAACGCTGCTCATCCCCAAAGGCACGCCGCACAAGCCTTTTAATGAAACCGGTGAGGTCGTCATTTTGGATGATACGACCAACCTACATGCCACAATGCCCGCTTGCTTCGTCCACGGTTTGGCCTCCCTGTATCCGGCAATGGATAAGGCCGGCGATATGAAATCGCCCAAAATCTTGCTTCAACTCGCCGCCCAAGGCAATGATTTTGAAACCTGGTCAAGCGAAGCGCCTATTCCTGCGCAAAAGGCCATTCGTTGGCTCCT
>JAKLJF010000744.1 GCA_023151335.1 Thermoanaerobaculia bacterium
TGAAAAGAATGTTCGCAAAACAAAAGTTGATGACGTTCGTGGCAGTACTTTTCCTTTTCGGATTGATGCTGACGGCGAACCGCTCCGAGGCGCAGGCTAACTGGATGCCGCCCGCCGAGGCGCAGCAGATACTCCTGACGGAGTTGGGCAACCTGGACGTGACTATGTCCAACAATGCGCCCGGAACCACCGAGCATACCGACGCGTTGCTCCATGCTTTCTATTACAAAGAAATATTCGTCCAATTGGATGGCGGTAAAAGCACGGAACAAGCGGCGAAAGATGCAGTGCAAATTTTCACCGATTCTTTTCTGGTCGGACAAAACCTGAAACCGGCGGACTCCATGATGGATAATGCCACGCTGGGAACCAAGCAGCTGCTCTCCGACCTGCTCGAAGACGCCCAGGCGCTGCTGACGCAGTAAGGCGGGTTATTTTATTAACTTTATTTGTTAGCTAATCGCTTTTTTTAACATTAAAAGCAAATTTCTCATGATTAAGAAATTTACGCAAAGCCCGTTTTCAGGCGCTTCGCTATTTTTAAACCGGTGCCTGTTGGTCTTTGCCTTGCCGTTGCTGGCGGCGCAGGCTGTGCAGGCGCAAATCTACACCGCTTCCATTTGTAGCGATCCTTACGTTCAGGTACAGGGGCAGGCTGGCTCCACCTTTGTCGGCGCCGGCGACGACGCTACTTTTACCAATCTGAACCTGCCGTTCCCATTCCAGTTCTACAGCACTACCTACACACAGTTCCTGGTGAACACGAACGGCCATTTTGTCTTCCTGCCCGGGGCCGCCCGCGGATTTGGCAATGCCAACCTGCCCACGGCTACCGCCGGCGCCGCGTTGTATCCCTTTTGGGACGACCTCGACGCCGACGTCCTGGTAACGCCTACCTGCGGTATTTATACCCGCGTCGACGGTACGGCGCCCAACCGGATTTTTACCATTGAATGGTACCGGATCGGGCACTTCAACCACGACGCGCAGGGCGGCGACATTACTTTCCAGATACAACTCCGTGAAAACGGCAACCGTATTTTCTACAAATATCAGGATGTAGTGTTTTCCGGCACGCAGGCAGGCAACAGCAATGGCGCCAGCGCCACGGTCGGCCTGGAAGGAGCGGTTTCGACGCCCCGGCCGTTCAGTCTTTTCAGCTTTAACACGGCTTCCCTGACCACCGTCACCTGCATCGAGTGGCTGAAGGTATCCTGCGATCCGGTACTGGCGCAACAAACGGTGACCGTCAGTGTCGGCGCCAACAACTGCGTTGCAGATGCCACTTTAAGCGTACCTTCGTTCAACCCAGCGGGTTGTGCAGACGGCGTTACGATTGGCCTTCGCTATAATGTGAACGGCGGGGCATTCACAAACGTGCCCCTGCCCGGTACTACTTCTATAACCATTCCGGGATTACCGCAAGGCACTCATACCGTGGTTTGGCAAACGTATCTGATCTCCAACGGTCAGCCTATGGGCGGCGCTACCCAAACGGTAGTGGTAGTAGACGGTGTTCCGCCTGCTATCACCTGCCCGGCCAGCACGACGATCAATTTGTCGCCGGGCGCTTGCAGCCAGATTGTAACTTATGACGTTACGGCCACCGACAATTGCCCGGGTCCCGTCGTCAGCCTGAACCAAAACCTGGGTTGGCCCCAGGTAGTCGACATTGCCCTGGTGTGCAGCAATGCTGCGCCGGACTTTTTGTCGTACTACCGTTTGTTTACGATCAATCAGAACCTGACGGCCAACAGCATCGACCTGGGCGTATGGCGCGCCACGCCGGGTTCGCCCTTCACGATCAGGCTGTGGTCGCTGGCCGGTACGCCGACCAACCCGATCAACCAGGCCAACCTGACCTTGTTGAGCACGACCGTGTACAACCCGCCGGCTATCGTCAATACATCGACCATCAATATCCCGCTGACGCCCACGCCTATCGCGGCCGGCACGCAGGTGCTGGTGGAAGTAGGCGCAGCCGGTACCGCTACGCCGGCCTCCGGTTCCAGCGTCGGTTTCGACCTTGCCGGGGAAACCGGCCCGACCTACGTTTTTGGCTGTTTTAATACGGCTGGCGTACCTCCGCAGATCACAGGCGGTATCAACGACCTGAACTTCTTCAGCACGCGGGGGCTCATTTTGCAGTTTAACCTCTCGGCGCCTGCCATTACGCTGGAGCAAACTGCCGGCTTGCCTTCCGGCTCTGAATTCCCGATCGGTACCACGCAAAACTGCTTCAAGGCGACCGATTACGCGGGCAATACTTCTACCTGCTGCTTCAGCGTGACGGTTTTGGAGTATCCCAACCCGATCAGCTCGCTGGTGTGCAACGACCTGGTGCAGATTTCGCTGGATGAAAACTGCGAGGCTGTTATCGGCGCCGACCAGGTACTGGAAGGCGGCCCGTACGGCTGTTACGACGATTATATAGTAGAACTCGACAAAACGGCGCCCTTCGGCAACGGCCCCTGGGTGCCCGCTGTGCTCGGCCCCGCCGATGTAGGTAAGACCTACCAGGTGCGCGTAGTTGATCCGGAGAACAACAACAACAAATGTTGGGGCAACGTCAAGATCGAGGATAAACTGCCGCCGGTGCTGGTATGCCCACCCAAGAGCGTGGTGTGCAACTCGGATGGTAACCCGGCCGCTCCGCCGATACCCGTGACCCTGTCCGCCAGCGCTAACTTTGCGATCAACGACGGCGCCAACATGATCAATATCAATGTTCCGCCAGGCGCCACGATCAACGATGTAAACGTGGTGTTCCGTACCAACCATACCTGGGTAGGCGATATCAGCGCATCGCTGCGCTCGCCGGCCGGTACCACGGTATCGCTGTTCGACCGTCCGGGCGTTCCCGCCCTGGGCGTATTCGGCTGCACCGGCGACGGGCTTGACGTGGTATTCGACGACGAAGCCACGCTGACCGCTGCCCAGTTTGAAGCAACCTGCAACAATAACCCGGCTATTGCGGGTACCTACAAATCCATCGGTCTGTTGTCCAGCTTCGACGGTCAAAGCACCGGCGGTACCTCGGTATTGTCCGTACCCGATGCCGTTGGCGGCGATGTGGGTCCCGTGAG
>JAKLJF010000745.1 GCA_023151335.1 Thermoanaerobaculia bacterium
GGCCCACCCGGGGCAGTATTATTCAATCCGGCCACACAGCTCCTTTTTCCAGGTTGCGTAAAGCCTCTTCAGCATCCTCCTTTGCTATTTCCACACCCCTCAAGGCCACAAACCACTCTTTCCCTTTCAGAATATGTTTGATAAAAGGCTTGGCGTTATCATTGACCAATTCGAGCGCCGTTTTTTCCGATCGCTCTTCCCGTACCATCTGGACCTGAGAATACAGGGTTTTATGCATCAGCCAGTGGATTTCGATGTTTTTGATCGATGGATTTAGGGGAACCCTTTTACCCAAGCCGGTACGGTCTTCATCCATGTGCTGGAGCCCAAAAAGATGTCCGATCTCATGGGCGGTGTCATTAATAATGCCGAGGTGCACATAATCCTCCTGCGCTCTTAGGGCCTCCATACTGCCTTCAGAGGGCGCGTACTGATCTTTTCTGGAAGTGCCGCCTTGTACTTTATCGGTAGTGATGATAGCAACCGGGCCGTTAAATGGGGCATAGCTGCCTTCCTTGGGTGGTACAAGTTTCGTATACGCCTGCCCCCAGGGGCCAAATTCGGGTGTGAAAATTACATCGATCCGGCGTTTGCCTTTGCTTTCAAGTATTGCCGGGTTCAGGAATTTTGCGGCGGCTTCTGCCACCCACTGTTTAAGATTGCCTTTCTTTTCAATTGGTATTTCGCCCAGATCGATCTCGTTTATGCCTGAAAATTCAATTTCTATGCCGGCTGTTTTCCATATTTCCTGTACGGCTGCCATGACCTGTTTCAAATTTAACTCGGGTGTTTGTTTTCCAATTTTCGCCAACCAGTAAAAAGCGTTCACCGTATGTCGTTGTATTACCGGGTTGGCATGGGAGTCGGCTACCCGCTGAAGCGCGGTCAGTGTGGTCTGCCTGGGGCCGCTAACTGCTACCGCCTGGAGCGTTTCCTGGGCCCTGGCTGCCGGGCGTTTGTCTGCAAACGAAAAGGCAATACCATCATCCAACCCCCGGCGTATGGGAGCAACGGCAGGGCTTTTTTGCTGTTCGGCATGTTGGTATGTATGCATTTTCCCAAACGTTTAGCGCCCGATCATTTTCCTCCAAGGTAATTTTCCACATGTTTCAGGTCATCGCCTTCCTTCATTTTGAGTTCACCCTCCCAGGTTATGGCGCCCGATGGCTCGCCACTCAGTTTGTCGTGATGGAGTGTGAGGGCCTGGGCCAGTGTAAAGAGCTTTACTACTTTTTTATCTTCTATTGTAAATAAGCGGGGAATGAATATTTCCTTTTTCTCTTTGTCAACATTTGCCAATGCGCGCATGCAGTCCCGGGGCTCGCCTTTTGTTAAAATTTGAACGACATGCTGTCCCCATCCTGCCGGCACTTCGCCGAATTCCTTTTCTGCAATCAGATCGCAAATTTTGGCATTTTTTTGCATCATAATAATCTGGTCTTCTTCCAGGAATTTCTTCAAAAATACGATATTTCTCAACTCCTCTGCAACATACCCGAATCGTTTGATGATCATGTCAACAACGGACCGGGCCGATTCGCTTTGCACCGCCCAACCCATCGATGCCCATGCATAGGGGCCAAGTTCTTCGGCAGCAACAAGTATCCAACGGTGCAAATCGGCATTGCGTTTGGTCAGGTCCAGCAGGCACCGGATCGTTTGCGGTCCCGTTTTGCCGCTTCCCCTGCTTTTGGTATCTACCCGGATGCTGTCCAGGCGCATGGTTCGGGCATCTTCCTGATTACAAAGCAAACGAAGGCCTACCGGTTCACAAATTACGGTGAAGCGGGGAAGATTTCTGTCGGTGACTGAAAATGTCAGGTCGACTTCCTTGGCCTTCCCGCTATCGCCCAGCAAGGCCCCGGCAAAAATGCTGCACATCTCAATTTTTGAGCCCAAATGAAAGGAATGCAGGATCAGCTCCTCGGCTTCGGCTGGGTTTTCAACCGTCACAAGGTCGCCTTCGTATGGTTTTTCACCTTCTTTCAATTCATAATCTTCCGGCACCCAAATACGTTTGCCTTCTTTATTGAGTATCCATTTCGCTTGCAGGACTTTTGCTTTGAAAGCTTCCGTTTTTTGGGGCCGGCCAATGCTGTTACGCAATATTTCTTGTAGTTTTTTTTGTACTGTAATTCCTGGCCGGTTATCCACAAATTGATGAACAGACCCACCGTCACTTTGCTTATTATAAATAGTGTTGCTCGCCGACCGGCTACTATTTTTTCGCGGTTTGTCTGTATGTATATTCATTTTTCTTTGTTCTGTTTTATGCATTAGAGCATTTACCCCCGTATTGGTTTCCTGTTTTCAATCCTTTCTATACATTACCAGTGCTCTGTAATGGTTTTTTTTCCCGAAGATGACGCATTGTCAAAACTGCCGTTAACAAAAATGGTATTGTCGACAGCAGTATTTTATAGTTAAAGCTCAACAAGCCAATTATAAACATAAACGCCAGCAAAAGCCCGATACAACCCAGGCCGAGATAGGTAAGTATTTTATTGGGCTCTTTTTGCGCCAGCGTGACGAGCAACAATAATTGCCCGAATAGCGGAAGCAGCGTGAACGGATGAATAACAGAATCCGGATCCGAAAAGAGTTTGGATAGTATTTCCATTTCGCCCTGGAACAGGAACATTTTGCTATCGGTTCCCCACTCCAGGTAGCCGATGAGCGAGGTAAATACTAAGGCGAGGTTCAGGATTTTATGTTTCATATATTTTTTTATAATAACGGAATACTATATGAATAAAGGAACATCTCCCCCCTAAGTAAATTTATACATAGAAACAGGATTATCTTTTTGCTATAACAAATTGAATTTCAGTCAACAATTCTATTTTTCAGGATGCCCTTTGTTCGTATAGTTGGGTAGTATTTTAAAAAAATGATGATATGAGATGAATGCAAGGATATTTCCCTCGAATTTGTCTTTAATATACACACGATTATCAGTTCTGCTTTCAGACTTTGCAAATTCTAAGTTAGCAAAATGTTTCCAATCGTAATATTTCCATATGTCTCTTGATTCAAGACCAATAATTTTCTCTTTTTTACCAAATATATTTTTCTTATATTG
>JAKLJF010000746.1:0-1447 GCA_023151335.1 Thermoanaerobaculia bacterium
TGGGATTTTATGCTGCGCGTTTACCTGAGCAAACATTTCCTGCTTTACCTGCACGGCCAGAACATATTTGACCGGCATTACGCCGGCATCGACGCCACGGGTACGCCGGACGACCTCCTGTACAACCCCCAACAGGGACGGCAAATTCGTTTCGGGGTGAACTACAATATGAACTGAAGGTTTTCCGGGCCGCTTTGGAAAAAACTTTTATAAAATTCGCTTTTTGGCCCCCAATTTGTGCGTAAACATTCCGGATTGCGCCTAAATTGACCTACCTTTGCCGGCCCTGAACGGGATCAGGCGTTTTTTTTCTTGAAAATCCTGCCATTTGCCCCCTTGTTCCGATTGTTTTTCCATTAATAGCATCTAATCTGTGCAATATCTTCAATTGGCGGTCATCCCTGCCGGCCTTTCCAACGATAACACCGTCATTCTCGCTGAAAAGGCGACGCTGGACGCGGTGGAGGCGATTTTGCAACCTGCCGAAGTCGCTTACCTGCGGCAGGCAGTCGCTAAAGGCGTTCATGCTTTTTTCTTTCCGCAAGCCGACCACGGGATATTTATCCGCATCCTGACGCCTGCCGATCCGGATGACCGGGTGCAACTGGAAGAAGCACGCCTGAACGGAAATGCCCTGCTGCGCGAATTGCGCCACTATAAAATGGAGTCGGCTACGCTGCATAGTTATGTCTCTGACCGGCTGGCGCTGGCTTTCCTGGAAGGTTTGATGTTGGGCAACTACCAGTTTCTGCCCTATTTTACGGCGCCCGAAAAAAAGGAAACCCATTTGTCCCGGTTGTCCTGGGCACATGAAAAGGCGCCACATGCCGACATTGCAGAGTTAAACGCACTGGTTAAAGCAGTGTGCATGACCCGCGACCTGGTGAACGAACCCCATTCGCACTTCGATACCCTTAAACTGGCCGAAGCCGCCCGGGAGGCCGGACGCTACTATGGCTTTACCGTCGAGGTGCTGGGTAAAGAACAACTGCAAAGCCTGAAAATGGGCGGCCTGTTGGCGGTTAACCAGGCCAGCGACGTACCGCCCCAGTTCTGCATCCTCGAATGGAAGCCGGAAAATGCCCGCAATGCCAAACCGGTAGTGCTTATCGGAAAAGGAGTGGTGTACGACACGGGCGGCCTCAGCCTGAAACCAAGCGACGGCATGGACCACATGAAATGCGACATGGCCGGCGCCGCCGCCGTGATCGGGACAATGGCCGCCGTGGCCGAGGTTGGATTGCCGCTTCATATCGTCGGGCTGATACCGGCTACCGACAATAAAATCGGCGACAAAGCACTGTCCCCGGGCGATGTCATCCGCATGTATTCCGGCACAACCGTGGAAGTGGTCAATACCGATGCCGAAGGCCGGCTGATCCTGGCCGACGCTATGCACTACGCCAAAAAATACGATCCCGAACTGGTACTCGACCTGGCCACCCTG
>JAKLJF010000746.1:1454-3077 GCA_023151335.1 Thermoanaerobaculia bacterium
AAGGCCGGCTGATCCTGGCCGACGCTATGCACTACGCCAAAAAATACGATCCCGAACTGGTACTCGACCTGGCCACCCTGACCGGGGCTGCCGTACGGGCTTTGGGTAATCAAGCCATCTGTTATATGGGTAACGCTCCCCGCGCGGTAAAAACTGCACTGGAAGACAGCGGCTGGAATACCTACGAACGCCTTGTCGAATTACCTTTGTGGAAAGAATACGGCGAAGAACTGAAAAGCCATATCGCCGACCTTAAAAACATGGGCTCCGGCGCTGCCGGCATGATCACTGCCGGAAAATTTCTCGAACATTTTGCAGATTATCCCTGGTTACACCTCGACATTGCCGGGCCTGCGTATCTTCGCCACGCCAACGGCTACCGGACAAAAGAAGGAACGGGTGTTGGCGTTCGCTTGCTCTTCGACTTTTTGAAACGGTGGGGCAGCGCCTGAAGCAAGTACTAAACCATAACCATGAGCAACAATATCACCATTGGAATTACCTGCGGCGACATCAATGGCATCGGGCTGGAAATCATTCTGAAAGCCCTGGCCCTGAAAAAAGCCGCCCAATCCTACAATACCATTATTTATGGCAGCACCAAAGTGGTTGCCTACCATAAAAACATCATTACCCAGGAAAATATCCAGTTTTACCCCATACACTCGCCGGCCGAAGCCCAGCCCGAGCGCATCAATGTGATCAATTGCTGGCAGGACAACGTCAATATCACCCTCGGCAAACCCACCGACGTCAGCGGTAAATGCGCTTTCGCCGCGCTCGAACGCGCGGTAAAAGACCTGAAAAACGGCGAGATCGACGCGCTGGTCACCGCGCCCATCAATAAAAAGGCCATGCAAATGGCAGATTTCCCTTTTATCGGCCACACCGAATACATTACCAATGAATTTGGCGCAAAAGACTCCCTTATGCTCATGGTATCCGACAACCTGCGGATCGGGGTAGTCACCAACCATTTGCCCCTGCGCGAAGTAGCCGCCGCGGTCACCACGGAAAAGGTATTGCGCAAATTGCTCATCCTGGCTGAAACGCTCAAAATCGACTTTAACATAGAGCGGCCCACCATTGCCGTACTCGGCCTCAACCCGCATGCGGGCGATGAAGGCGCTATCGGCACGGAAGACGATAAAGTCATCCGCCCGGCTATCGAACAGGCCAAAGAAAAAGGGGTGCTGGCGTTCGGCCCCTTTCCGGCCGACGGTTTCTTCGGCTCCGGTCAATTTCAGAAATACAACGCCGTGCTGGCCATGTACCACGACCAGGGTTTGGTGCCGTTCAAGGCGCTTTCCTTTGGCGAAGGTATCAACTACACCGCCGGACTTGCCTCGGTGCGTACCTCGCCCGACCACGGTACGGCCTACGATATCGCCGGAAAATCGGAAGCAGACGAATCGTCTTTGATACGGGCTATTTATCTTGCCGCGGATATTGTTCGAAACCGGAATGAATACCTGGAAATGCACGCCAACTCCCTCGAGCGCCGTAAACGAAAAGCCCTGGAAAGCGAAACCGGCGAGGATGAAGTGCTCGAAGAAGTAATTCCTGAAGAGTAAACAGGTTTCTGGTTGGAGGGTTAGAAGGTTTCCGGTTAGAAGGTTTCTG
>JAKLJF010000747.1 GCA_023151335.1 Thermoanaerobaculia bacterium
AAACAGGATCACCGAAAGCCTGGCTGGTCGGAAACGCATTTTTGAAATGTTTCCGTTGGATTTCATCGAGTTTCTCCGGTTCAAAGGAGCAGACCCGGTCCCTTTGCAAAATGCCCGTTTATCCAACTATCGTCACATCGTTTTTTCACAATACCAATCCCTGTATGAGGAATATTTGCGCTACGGCGGTTTCCCGCAGGTCGTATTGTCCGATCAGCGGCAACACAAGGAGCAAATGCTGAGAGACATTCTCAATTCCTACCTTGAACTGGACGTTAAAATACTGTCGGATTATTCCGTTATTGACGATCTGTATCGCCTGGTGACGCTGTTGTCGTCTCGAATCGGCAACAAACTGGATTACCAAAAAATCGGTGTCTTGATGGGCATTAACCGGCATAAAATAAAAGAGTATATTCAGTTGTTCCAGTCCACCTATTTCTTGCATCTCATTCCCCCGTTTGCGAAAAACCCGGACCGGAGCATCGCGCTGCAGCCGAAACTATACGTTGCGGATAACGGATTGGTCAATCAACTGGCGCAAGTCGGCAGCGGCGCCATGTTTGAGAACGCCATTGCCAATCAACTGCTTCGCCTCGGGAAAGTACAGTATTTTCAACAAAAAACCGGGCAGGAGATTGATTTTATCCTCAATGAAGAAATGGCGGTAGAGGTCAAAGAAACACCCGCGCCGTTTGATCTGCAAAGTCTGAAAAAACGCGCGGCAAGCCTGGAATTGGCAAAAACAATGCTGGCAGGGCGGTATCCGCCGGGCATCGACTTTTCGGATTTTGTCTGGGGAGGATGTATATTTTAAATCGAAAAGTTAAAATTTCTATGCACCTCCTCATTCCCTTTTCCCTCCCCGCTCAATCACTCCCCTGGCACCCCAGTGATCAATCAATTTATGTTAATTTTTAACGTTAGAAGGGTTTAATATCCTCCCGGCGTTTGGGGCGCCGCGGTTCCGAACGCGTTTTTCGTGCGGGTGTCGGATGGGAAGGCAGCGGCGTAGCGGTTGGTGCTAAAATATCAAAAAGTTGATCTGTTGAAGGCCCGACTGTTGCGACGGAGCCCTTGGGTCTCGAAGTATCCTTTACTTTGTGCCAAATTTTTAAATAAATTACCCTTACTATGTGAAAAACGAAAAAAATCAAAGCAGCGCGGAAGTTGATTTTGTGCTGCCCTTTGAAAACCACTTGGTACCTGTTGAGGTCAAGTCGGGAAAGTCGGGCAAAATGCGCGCGCTCCAAATTTACATGGATACATGCGACCATGATTTTGCTATCCGCCTCGAAAAGTCTGACACACATCACATCCACTTCATGCAAAAACTACTTTTCCCCATCCTGCTCTGCTTTTTTATCCCCGAAAAAGCCCACGCCCAATTCAGCAACACGCCGCAAATCCTCACCCAAAGCACCAATGCCAACCAACTCGGTAAATGGACGGCCGACCTCGATGCCGACGGCGACCCCGACTTGCTGAGTGCGTATTTGAACAGCCTGATCTGGTACGAAAACGACGGCGCGGCCCATTTTTCGAACGATCGCGAAATCATGACCGCCGACATGGTCAATTCCATCGGTTTCCTCACCGGCACTTTTGAAGACCTGACCGCCGACGGCCTGCCCGACCTGGTGTTCGACCGGGCCTGGCGCAAAAACCTCGGCGGCGGGCAGTTCGCGCCGCAAGCGACGATTTTGGCCAACACGCTGGCGACCCTCTGCGACGTGGATTCCGACGGCCTGTCCGACGCCATCACCCTCGATTACACCAAAAACTGGCAGCGCAACCTAGGAGCGGGCATTTTCGGTGCCCGACAGACGCTGCGCACCGTGACCGATGCGGATGTGTACAACCTGAAAATCGACCTCGATTCCGACGGGCGGCAGGATTTTTTTGCCCGCCACGACAATGCCTTTTTTTGGTATAAAAACTTGGGAAACAGCCAGTTAGACACCGTGCAACTGCTCCCCACATTTCCCGGCGCTGTGTCGGTGGCCAACCTTGACAACAACGGGAAGCCCGACCTCCTGCTCGGCACGGACGGCAACATCTTTTGGTACGAATACGATTCCAGCGGACAGCAAACCCTGCGCCAGACCCTGCCTCAGTATTACGGTGGCGAACTCAGCCTCGGCGACCTCGATGCCGACGGCGACCTCGACCTTTTTGTGGGCAGCGCCGGTACCGTGAACGGGCACCGCGCCAAATATTTCGCGTTCGATGCCGCCACCGGACTGTTCGACCCCGTGCCGAAAAACCACAATTCTTTCCTGCACGACCATACCTACTCCGAAATTCTGGATTTGAACGGCGATACCAAACCCGACATTTTAGTGGGCGATACCGGTGGCGGACAGCAATTGGGCTGGCTGGAAAACCTCGCGCCGGGCAGTTTCACCGGGTACAAAAACATTAACCGCAAGTTCGGCCTCCCATTCGAAATTGAAATCGCCGACCTCGAAAACGACGGCGACATGGATATTTTCACCGTCGGTTTCGTGCTCGAAAATCTCGGCGGCGGCCAGTACGCCGAAAAACGCGCAGCGACACCGGGCTCAGGCAGCCGCGCCTTTTCCGGCGATCTCGACGGCGACGGCGTCAAAGACCTCGCCCTGCCGCTCGGCGACTCCATTTCGTGGCGAAAAGGCCTCGGCAACGGCCAGTTCGGCGCGCCGAAACTCCTGCCCGGGCTCGTCACCTCCTGCAAACAGGTGGGCGGCGGCGACCTCGACAACGACGGCGACCTCGACCTGTTTGCCGCCAACGGCACCGACGCCGTAGTCGCCAACGCGCGATTTTACTGGTTCGAAAACGACGAGTCGGGCAATTTTACCGGCCACCTGCTCGAAACAGGCATCCAGTTTTGCTCCAATGCTTTTGCATTGGACGCCAACGAGGATGGGCTGCTGGATATGGGCCTATTATTCTTCAACGGTCACGCACCCCGTGTTTACCTGAACCTGGGCGGCGGAAACTTTGCCCCGCCGACGAGTTTGTTTCCCGCCGGAACACCTTCGCCGGGCAATGTCAACCAGGATTTGCTGACCGATCTGGATGGCGACGGCC
>JAKLJF010000748.1 GCA_023151335.1 Thermoanaerobaculia bacterium
GGCGGGTTTTCCATTAAAGCCATAAATGTTCTTTATTTCTGACCTGAAAGATGCAGGGCATGAAACGGTTATCTCAAAATCTGGAATTTCTTCGTCACCTGTCCGCTTGCCGTGCGCGCACTGGCCACGTAAACACCCTCCGGCAGATGACCGATACTCAATTCTGCGCGTTCCCATTGTACCGGGCCGGAATCATATACTTGCCTGCCCGTCAAGTCAAAAATGGATAGTGTTTCGATAAATTCGTCGCCGTTCAGGTGGATTTGCAATAAATCCTGAGCAGGAGATGGATAGACAAATAAATCACCGGATGAAACGCCATGTTTTTGTTGAATACGCAACGGAATATTCAGGGATAAATGCTCGCTGATAGTAATACCGCCGTCTGCCCACATAGCGGTCGGGTTATCAATGCGGATATTGAAATAAGGGGAGGAATTTAATTTACTATCGTCAACAATGTCGATGATGATAAAATCAAACTTTCCAATTACCCCGAATCCATTGCCCGCCACACCGTTCGTACGGGTAAATGCAGATTCCAGCCGACCCTGTTTCGGGGTTTTATACATCCAAAGATCGGGGGAGTTGCGGTTGAGCCATGTGCCGTTGTAATACTGCATTCTCAGGGCCGAGTCGACGATTTGCGGGCTCAACTGGACGTCGAAAGTAAAACCGTAAAGATTGGTCACCGGTTGGCTGGCGCTGCCAAGCGAGACTTCCACCTCCACCAGATCGCCCACACCGGGATTGGGGGTGAGTAAATTCAGAAAAAAAGGCAATCCTTTCGAAGTGGGCTGCAGATAGGGCGTCAGGTTGTGCGTTTGACCGTAGAAAAATCCGACAGCCAGGGTGTCTTCCACATTAATCTTGCCATTGCCATCGGTATCTGCATATTTCAAATCGGGAAAGCTGCCTGCAAAAGGGTTATTCCAGTTCGGAGCATGCTGACCATACCATTCCAGCGAAGCATTGTTCCGGGGAGGTCCACCGGATCCCATAAAGTAGCCGAGCGGCAAAATGTCTTTATTGTTGACCACCCCGTCGTTGTTGATGTCGCCGGGCCAGCTACAGCCGGTTATGCAATAGGGGGGCTGTGCCGAAACGACGTTTACCACGTCCATTGTGATTTTGACGGATTGGCACTGACCGTTGGCTGTTACACAATAGTCCATTTCAAACTCGTCGCTGCCCACATAGTTTCCATCGGGCGTATATACCAACAGGTTATTGCCGGAAACCGTTTGTCCGTTGAGGGTCAGCGTATTATAACCGGGATAGAACGCGCACGTACCATGATCCGGCTGATCTGTTATATGAAAACTAAACCCGTTGAAAGGAATATCATATTCAATGACGAAAGGCGTGCTTCTGGGCGTAGTCATTTCGAACAGACCGGCCGAGGGATTCATGTTTCCGACAACTACCCGCACAGTAGCGATCTCCAGGTCCGGTACAAACATGTTGCCGATTTTGTATTGAAAAGTGGCCACTCCGGTGAAATTGGGGTTGGGGGTAAAAGTGACATTTCCATTACCGGTAGTTCCGGAAATCGAACCCGGAAAATTGTTCGGAACCACCCAGCTTTTTACCAAAAGGTTGCCAATATCGTTATCGCGCACATTGAACGTGATCGGCGTGCCCTTAGGGGTAAAAACCAGGTCGTCCATGGCCATCATATTCTGAGCCGGCGTATTCAGTACATGCACGACAACGGTTTTATAGACGGTTTGTCCGTACTGGTTAGTGGCCAGAATGAACTGATCGATTCCCGTAAAGTTGAGCAGGGGCGTATAGCGGAACGAATGGCCGTTTAGCATCAGGACGTTGCCATTCGCCGGGGCCTGAAACACGCTGTAACCTGTATGCGTCAGCGGCATCAGAACGCTCGTGTTTTTCGCCGTGGCCATATTCAGGGTATCATTGACAGGATTACCGTTGTTTACACCGATCGTATATTGTCCTGTTTTACAAGTACTCGTGGCGTCGCATACGACGTAATTGACGTGCCCGATACCGCTGAAACCCGGTGCGGGGGTAAAACGGATGGAGTTTCCCCCGGTAATGACTGCCGTACCGTTATTCACCAACGGCAGCGCGGCCAGGGTCAATGGTCCGTTCACGCTGTTGTCGTTGGCCAGCACGTTTATGGTGACCGGCGTTCCGGCGGCGGTCACCGCAAAGTCACTTTGAGCGCTTACAATCGAAGGATAAACCGAGACCTTATACCCGCGATACACCAGAAAAGGATAAGAACCCTGATAATTCAATTCTACCGTAAAAGTATCCACCCCGATGTAACCGGGGTCGGGCGTATACTTGATCGCAAAAATATAGGGATTGCCGGAGCCACCCGATTGGAGCAGGTCGATGTCCACGTCACCGTGCTGAGCAACCGGGCTCACCACGTAAATACTGAGATTCTGGCCGCTCACCGTATCCGCAACAAGCGTATTGGCCGCGGTGACCAGGTTCTTATAGGGGCCGGCAGACTGGGCCTGGGCTCCAATAACGGGCATAATGACCAGCAGTAAAAACCTGATGGGCGGGAGGCGTAAAAACTCATTCATGGCTACGGTATTAAAAGTACGTTCAAAATTATAAACTCTGTGTGAAACCACCAAAAGCGAATTTTAAAAGCCGTACCTTTGTGAAGATATTTTTTACCGGCGCGCCCTGATTAATTGTTTTTTATCCATTGAAAATCAATTTATTAAAACAAAGTTATCCATTTTTTTATTTGCCCTTGTGAAATAAAAATTTGTAATAAAGCCGGCTACTCCTTCTTCAGTTTTACGGCAAAAAAATTAAATAAGTCAAAAAAGTTTAAATCATGGAAAAACCCCCTCAGTTTTCCAATAAATTGTATCAAACACTTCGGTGCTTACAGCCGGCGGATTTCAGGCGTTTGTTAAAATTTCTGAAATCGCCTTATTTCAATCAAAGCAAAACGATGGTTCGATTGTGTGAAATTTTATTGGATTCAATCGAGCAGGGAGAACAGGGTTTCGACCGGCAAAATATCTGGCAACGGGTTTTTCCTGAAGAAATTTATGATGATGTCAG
>JAKLJF010000749.1 GCA_023151335.1 Thermoanaerobaculia bacterium
GCTGCCCTCGCCTTCGCGGACGTCCTGCACCACGGCACGCAGGTCCTCCATGGTGGCGGAGGCCTGACCGGTAGCGTTGCGCAGGTTGAGGAGGGAGGTTCTGAGGTTGTGCGACAGGCTTTCGTCGTTGAGCAACGAGGTCAGCAGGGCGCTTTTGTTGATCTTGTCTATGGTTTCCATCAGCCCGCGGGAAATGACCAGCACATTGCGGTTGGTTTGGTCGAGGGTGCGCAGCATTTCTTCCGTGCTCACCTCTTTTTGGCCCATGAGGATGTCGCCGGGTTCAATGAGCGGCGCCGGTTCTTTTACGGGAACGATATTGACCACCCGGTTTCCGATCAGGCCGTCGGTGCCGAGGGCGGCGAGCGCATTTTTCCGGACCACCTGGCGCATTTTATTATTCAGGGCGATGGTTACGATCACCAGGGTGTCATTGACGAGTTCAACGTCCTCCACGATACCCACCACGATGCCTGATACGCGCACGTTATTGCCGGCCACCAGGCCGCTCACGTTTTCAAAATGCGCTTTGATCTCAAAACGGGAAGCAAAAATGCTTTCGTTTTTGCTCATCATGTAGAAAAACAGGATCAGGAGAAATAATCCGGTCAGGACGAAAATGCCCAGTTTCAAATTGTCAATCGATCGGTTTGCCATGGTTCGTCAGTTAAAAAAGGCCTGTAAGTTCGGGTCGGTTGAGGCTTTCAGTTCAGCAAAGGTGCCGGTGGTGTAACATTTTCCGTCGATCAGCATGGCGATCCGTTCGGAGGCGACCCGCGCCAGTACCAGGTCGTGCGAGATCACCAGCGCGGAAGTTTGATACTTATGTTGCACCTCTTTGATCAGTTCGATGATCTCCATGCCGGTAATCGGGTCAAGGCCCGTGGTCGGTTCGTCGTACAGGATAATGGCCGGTTTCAGGATGAGCGTACGGGCCAGGGCGATCCGTTTGCGCATACCGCCCGACAGTTCGGCCGGCATCATGTTGACGGTGTGGGCCAGGCCGACGTTTTCGAGCACTTCTTCCACCATTTGGTCCACCTCCTTTTGTTCCACTTGCAGCCAGTGCCGCCGGAGGGGGAACTCCAGGTTCTCCCGCACGGTCATGGAGTCATATAATGCGTTGCTTTGGAACAGGAAACCCACCTTTGCGCGCAGCTGGTCGAGCTCATGGTAATCCAGGTCCGGCACGCTCTGCCCCAGCACCTCGATCCGTCCGCTGTCGGGCCGGAGCAGGCCGATGATACACTTGATCAGCACCGATTTGCCGGAGCCCGATTTGCCCAATACGACCAAATTCTCGCCCTTGTAAAGCGTGAGGTTAAAATGATCGAGTACCACATTATTGCCAAAGGCTTTGCAGAGGTCCTCCACGATGATAACCGGTTCCTGTTTGTCCATTATAAATCGTATACCAATTCGGTAATTTGTACGGCCAGTAAATCCAGAATAAAAATTAAAACCGAAGACATCACCACGGCGGAGTTGGCCGACCGGCCCACACCTTCCGTGCCTTTTGTGGAATAATACCCTTTGAAACAACCGACAATACCGACGGCAAATCCGAAGAAAAAGGTTTTAAACAACGAGGGCACCACGTCATAGTAATCCAGGTTGTCGATGACCTGGGTATAAAACAGTTTAAAACTCAGCACTTCGTAAATATTGACGCCGAGGTATGAACCATAAAGTGAGATAGCATCGGCTATTACCACCAGAATCGGCAGCGTCAGCGTGGCCGCCATGGTGCGCGTGACCACCAGGTATTTAAACGGATTGGTACCCGATACTTCCATGGCGTCGATCTGCTCGGTCACCCGCATGGAACCCAGCTCTGCCCCGATGCTGGAGCCGATCTTGCCGGCAAAAATAAGCGCCGTGATCACCGGGCCGATCTCCCGCAGGATCGCAATACCTACCATGGCGGGTATTTCAGCCTCCACGCCGTAGCGCACCATGCTGGGGCGCAATTGCATGGTCAGCACCAGACCCATGATGAAAGCGGTGAGCCCTACCAGGGAAAGCGAGCGGTTGCCGATGATAAAACACTGGCGCACGAACTCACTAACCTCATACCGTGGACGGTACACTTCCCGGAAAAACCGGGCCGTGAACCGGGCCAGATTGCCAATCTCACTTAAAAATGCGCGATTCTTCTCAAAAGATAACATGAAAATCCATTCATTTGCCCAGACACCATGACCTGAACACCGGTAAAGATACCATGACGAACACCTGTGTTACAAACAACGCCGGTCATTATTTACTATGCGTTACGTCAACTTTTTTCTGAATCTCGCCCTCGTATCCGTTGCCGGCACGGCTAAAACACAGGATATACCCGTGGGCGCCAACCTGCCGGCCCTTAAAATACGGGTCGTGGTGATCGGCTCTTCCACTGCCGCCGGCGCCGGCGCCGAACCCGCCGACAGCGCCTGGGTGAACCGGTACCGGGCGTGGCTGCAGGGCATCAATCCGGCAAACGAGGTGCTGAACCTGGCGCTCGGCGGCTACAGCACCTATCAGTTGTTGCCCTCCACTTTGTTTCCGGTAAAGTACCGCCCCGCGCCCGACTCTCTGCGCAATATCACGCGGGCGCTCTCGCTTCGCCCCCACGCCATTATCATCAACCTGCCGTCGAACGACGTGGCCTCCGGGTACAACCTGGAAGAGCAACTGGCCAATTTTGATAAAATCGCAAAAAAAGCGCGCTGTGCGGGCGTGCCGGTCTGGATTTTTACCACCCAGCCCCGCAATTTCAGCGCCGACAAGGTCATGCTCCAGCTGTTTGCCCGCCATGCCATCCTGGATACCTACGGGCCGCAGGCCATCAACGTATGGGATGTGCTGGCCGAACCCAACGGCTTGCTGGATGTGCGCTTCAACTCCGGCGACGGCGTCCACCTGAATAATGAAGGACATGCCATGATCTTCGAACAGGTGAAGTCGGCGGGTATTCCGGAGTTTGTCAGCCGAGTGCCGGAGCGGTCGTGGCTGGCGAAATTGTGGAGGATTATTTCGTTTTAGTAATGATATTGGGATTAAGCCAAAAGTCTTTCTGGTTC
>JAKLJF010000074.1 GCA_023151335.1 Thermoanaerobaculia bacterium
ATATGGTGCGCACCTTCGCGCCGGATTGTACGGAAGACCAAGCGGGCGCGCTTTCCCTGAGAATAGACGTACTGGAAGCACTATGCAGGGGATTTCTGGAAAATACCGCCGGATTCTTAACGCCCGCCGAGCGGGAAAACCTGCCTCTCGGCGCCCAGTGGATCATCGGCGAACAAGCCCTGCGTTTTCTGACTGACTACCTGGCCGGCGACACGTACTACAAAACCCAATACCCGGAACATAACCTGGTACGGGCGCGGAATCAATTGGCGCTATACCATGCCGTGAGTGAAAATCTGGCCATATTGACTGAATTTTTCACCACGGAGGCACGGAGGCACGGAGACGGAAATTTTGTAAAAAAAAGACAGGATCGACAGGATATGCAAGATCGAGAGAAATGCTCATAATCCTGTATATCCTGTCGATCCTGTCGATCCTGTCTCACAAGACTTGCTGCCGAAGGCGGTATTTTTCCGTGCCTCCGTGGTGAATCATGCTCACTTTTTCCGTTTCCGGAAGCCGCCGTAATTCCGCTGTTTGTTGCGGTTTTTACCGCCGTTTTTGCCGCCGCGCCGTTGCTGCTGCTGGCGTTGTAATTCTTTATCTTTCTTACTGGCGCTGGAGGCGAGGATGTCAAGCGAGCTGTGGCCTTCGTGCAATTCCAGTTGTCCGTCGGAAAGAATTTCCAGGTCATCTTTCACCACGTCGTCGCTGACGTAGTGTTCGCGGTTCCAGGTTTTGTAGGCCAGTTTCATGTAGGAGGCGATCACTTCTACAAAGCCCTCTTTTTTGGGGCCTTCGGGCATTTCAATGGCTTTCTTGATCAGCGTTTGCACGTTGTAGCCATAATGCCTGAGCCGCTGGGCCGTGGGGGGATAGGGAATTTTTTCCGCGCGCGGCTTGTCTTCTTCCCGGCGCAGGGTGATGCCGGGCGGCGGCGTTACGTCGAGCTCGTAGCCGGAGATGGCATAAGCGTGGTTCCAGAGTTTTTCCCGGTAATCTTCCAGGTTGCGGCTGGCGGCGGGGTTGAGCTGTTGCATCAGCCCAATTATGGCTTCCACCGTTTTTTGCCGTTTTTGCGGCTCGGGAATACTTTTGGCGTATTGCAGCATTTCCTGAATCGCCCGCCCGTATTCCGGATAGCGGATATCTTCCTTTTCGGTATTGTATTCGATTTCGACTTTGTTCACAACGAAAACAGTGATGAGTGATGAACGATGAGTGATGAACGATGAGTGATGAGTGCAAAATCACTCATCGCTCATTCAACGGTTACAGATTTGGCCAGATTGCGTGGCTGGTCAACATTACACCCGCGCAGCAGGGCAATATGATAGGCCAGCAACTGCAGTGGCACAACGGACAACAGGGGTGTAAGCGGTTCTTCGGTGGGTGGTATTTCAATGGTATAGTCGGCCAGTTTTTTAATGGTTTGATCGCCCTCGGTGACAACAGCCACGACCACGCCCTTGCGGGCCTTCACTTCCTGGATGTTGGAAACGATTTTTTCGTAGGCGCTCAGGTTCGTCGCGATGACAAACACCGGCATATTTTCGTCGATCAGGGCAATGGGGCCGTGTTTCATTTCGGCGGCCGGATAACCCTCGGCGTGAATGTACGATATTTCCTTGAGTTTCAGCGCGCCTTCGAGCGCCACCGGAAAATTATAACCGCGACCAAGGTACAATGCATTGGGCGCGTCTTTGAATTCGCCGGCGATATATTTCACCTGCTCGTGGCAATTGCGCAGGAGTTGATCCACCTTGCCGGGTATGAGCGCCAGTTCCTGCACCAGTTTCTGGTATTGGGATTTGGGCAAATAGCCCCGTTCGTAGCCCAGGATCAGGGCCATCACGGTCAGCATGGTCACCTGGCCGGTGAAGGCTTTGGTGGAGGCAACGCCGATTTCAGGCCCGACGTGAATGTACGATCCGCTGTGCGTCGCGCGGGCAATAGAAGAACCGACCACGTTGACGATGCCATACGTGATGGCGCCGCGCTCTTTGGCCAGGCTCAGCGCTGCCAGGGTGTCGGCGGTTTCGCCGGACTGAGATATGGCCAGCACGATGTCCTGGTCGCTCACCACCGGGTTGCGGTAACGAAACTCGGAGGCGTATTCCACTTCCACGGGCAGGCGGGCCAGGTCTTCGAACAGATACTCGGCGATCATGCCGGCGTGCCAGGAGGTGCCGCATCCGAGAATGATCATCCGCTGGGCATTGATCATCCTTTTTTTATACTCTTCCAGACCGCCGAGCCGCACCCAGCCTTCTTCGGCATTCATACGGCCACGCATACACTCGGCAATAGTGGCCGGCTGCTCAAAGATCTCCTTGAGCATAAAATGATCGTAGCCGCCTTTTTCCAGTTGTTCGATTTCCAGTTCGATCTCCTGGATCGTCGGCGTCATCACTTCATTGCGCAGGGTTTTGATGACCATTTCGCCGTCGCGGGTCACCGTGGCGACCTCTTCGTCGTTCAGGTACACCACTTTTTTGGTGTGTTCCACGATAGGCGTGGCATCGGAAGCGATGAGAAACTCATCCTTGCCAATGCCGATCACCAGCGGGCTGGATTTACGGGCCGCCACCAGTTTGTCCGGATCTTCGCGGTCCATCACCACGATGGCATAAGCGCCGTGCACCTGGGTAAGCGCCTGACGGACGGCTTCTTCCAGTTGCAGGTTTTCCCGTTGCTGCACTTCTTCGATGAGGTGCACCAGCACTTCGGTGTCGGTTTCGCTGTTAAAATGATGGCCGTGGTTGAGCAGGGCGCTTTTCAGCACGGCGTAGTTTTCAATTATACCGTTGTGGATCAGCACCAGCCGGTTGTTTCCGCTGGCATGGGGGTGCGCATTTATATCATCCGGTTTGCCGTGCGTAGCCCAGCGGGTGTGTCCCATGCCCACGGTACCGCTGGTATTTTTATCCCGGACAAAGTCCTCCAGATCGGAAACCTTGCCTTTCTTTTTGTAAATGTTCAATGAACCGTTTTGCAGCGCGACACCCGCGCTGTCGTAGCCCCGGTATTCGAGGCGGTGCAAGCCTTTGATCACGATCGGAAAGGCTGCTTTGGAACCGATGTAGGCGACAATTCCACACATATTATGAGTGTTTTCAGTTTAGAATTCCTGAAGATTAAATATTCAAGATTATCGGACTTTGGTGTATTTGAGCGACAGTTTGGCCGGAAAAACCGGGCTTTTCGGGCCGTAAAAAATGGCCCGCATGGCCGAGCGGCTTTGGGGGTAGACGTTGAGGAACACCGTTTGGTTTTTGATATTTCCGGACGTATTATCCACCATGTCCTGGAACCGCTGGGTCAGGGTCAGCCGGTAGCGCTGCACGCTGACGCCCTGATCCGTTTCGGCCTCCGGAAAACCGCCGAAAGCGCCAAAACCGCTGTTCAGCGTGGGACCCAGCGAATAAAGTACATCGCTGGTGAGCGTTACCGCGGTATCGCCGATCGATTCGGTGAAAACCAGCTGACTGGCATTTCGCAGCAGCGGGTTGTCGCCCGGCAACGTTTCCACGGTCAGTTCCAGTTCTGCCTTGTTGATGGCTATGTTGTCCAGCAGATTGGCGTAAGGTATCTCTACTTTCAACTTCAAACCGCCCATACCCTGTACGAATATCCGGTCGTCGGCATTTTTATTCAGGTAGGGTTCCACGGTAGAGCCGCTGTAGTCGTGCGAAAAGTGCGTGAACTTGTTACTGCCCAGAAACGTAAAATCGAAGGTTCTGACCAGGGTATCCCGTTTATAATACAGGCGAATACGGCTGAAGGCTGTGTTGTTCAGGTCGAAAGCCATGATGGTACCGGGGTTGCCCTGCGATTCGGCGGACAGGCGCAGCCCGCGCACTTTTTTCCAGAACAACGTATCCGATGCCAGCGTCACGCTATCCAGGTTCAGCAATTCCTGCCCGAAGGCATTGTCGAGCGGGATGCGGATATAAGGCGCTTTTGACACGGTATCGAATAAGGTCCGTCCGGTATTAGGTTTGGGCAAAAAGTTTGCCAGTTCGCCGAGTTGTTCGCCGGTTTCGAGCGTACTGTTGGAATAATACGTTTTACTCCAGTGCAGCGTATCGTTCGCGCCCACGCGATGCACACGCAGGGTTTGCGCCTGGGTGGTGTCGCCGTAGAAGCCCGGGGCATCGTAGCGGAGGAAAAGAATGATCGAATCCACCACGCCGTTTTTAAAGTTGGGGCCGAGTGTGGCGAGACGTATCTGGGTATAAATATCCGACTGCGATTTGCCGAAAACGGGGTCGAACAGCTGGCCGCAAAGCAAATAATCGGCGGTGGAGCTGACATCCGAAGTCACCAGCGAGTCTTCGGGTACCAGGGTACATTGAAGCGTCAGGGAGTCGGAAAATTTGTAATCGGCGATTTCGTCGTCGAGCAGATCGGCCCCAAAGGGGGTGGGTTTGGAGCAGCTATACCCCATGAAAAGCCCCAGCGCCGCGCAAAGCAGCAAGGTGGGGAAAGGAACAACAGTGTGTTTCATGTGTTTGGAAGGTACCGGTCAGGGCCGGCAGCTTATTGGGAGACTTCCGCTTCGGTCAGTTGACGGAAAAAATCCAGGCATGCCGACTGATATTCATCAAAACTTTTCCACGGCAGCACGGGTTTGTCCTGCGCCACGGAAAGATAGTCAACGCCGGTGTCCACCGATTCGCTGCCTACGACGATGGCATCGGCGTGCGCGCAGGCGCCTTTGTTGATCGAAAACCCGTCGCCGTCGCGATAAGCGAGCAGGTCTTCTTTGGAAAGATTGTTAATGGCTGCTTTTTCAAAGAAGCGATCGCCGCCCAGGCGTTCATGTTCGCCCGGATACACGTTGTATACCACGGTGGAGTTGGCAAACAGCGGTTCCGTTTTATAGGCGGTTTTCAGATAAAGCGGGATCAAGCCGGTGAGCCAGCCGTGGCAAAGGATAATGTCGGGCGCCCAGCCGAATTTTTTCACCGTTTCGATGGCGCCTTTGCAGAAGAAAGCCGCACGGTCGGGGTTGTCTTCAAAAGCCTGTCCATCGGCGTCGTCGAAGACAAATTTGCGTTTGAAAAAATCTTCGTTATCGAGAAAATAAACCTGGAGCCGGGAACCGGGCAGGGAAGCCACTTTGATGATGAGCGGGTAATCGTCGTCGTCCACGATGATGTTCATACCGGAAAGGCGGACTACTTCGTGCAGGCGGTGCCGGCGTTCGTTTACGACGCCGTAACGCGGCATCAAGATCCGCAGTTCATACCCATTGTCCTGTAAAAATTTTGGTAATTGAGCCACAATTGCCGAGACTTCGGTGCCTTCCGTATAAGGCTCCATCTCCTGCGTGACGATGAGCAAGCGCTTCTTTTCCATTTGTGCAACCTAAACTTTTGTGTATAATCCCTTCGGTGGGTCCGCCGCGCCTTCTGCGCGGCAAATCGGGTGCAAAATTATAAAAAAAACGCGAGCTTTTCCGGCTGTTTTTAACAGAAGAAAATTATTTGGGCAAAAAATCGCTGAAAATACGGGAAAATCACGCTGTTTCCGACCCAGTTTGGGGTATTCGCTCCATTATTTTAAAGGTGTAGGCATAGGCGTTTTTTTCATCGGGCGCATGGGTTTCGCGCCAGGTTTCGCGCCATTCAGCGGGCGGAAGTTCCGGAAAAAAGACGTCGCCTTCCGGTTCGATGTCCACTTCGGTGAGGTAGACCTTCTCCCACAGATGCGCGGTCTGCCGGTAAATTTCGCCGCCACCAATGATGAAAACCTCCTGCTCGCCGTTGTAGTAAGCCAAAGCGAGGGCTTCCGCTACCGAATGGACTACCAGTACGCCGTCGGCGGCAAAAAAGGGGTTGCGGGTGATGACCACGTTGGTGCGTTTGGGCAATGGCCGCCCGATGCTTTGGAAACAGTTGCGGCCCATCAGCACGTAGTGCCCCAGGGTGTTGCGTTTGAACCAGGCCAGATCGGCAGGCAGGTGCCAGGGTATCTGGTTGTCCTTTCCGATAACCCCGTTTTTGGCGACGGCGACGATGGCGGAGACGAGCATAAGTATGAGGGTTACAGGGCGTATGTTGCCCGTAGTAATAGAAGGGCAAAGATTTGATAAAAACCGTTTGGGCAGGCGAAGATTTTTATCGGCCCGGCGATGGTGTATTATTTTCAGGCATAAAAAGTTATTTTCGCATCCGCTTTCCCCGTTTGCCTGCAATTTTGCAAACGGTATCCGCTTTATATCTACGCATGTCCGGCAGCATACTTTTTACACACTCGTATTTTTACCGTTTCGATCCGAAGCAATGGAAGGCCCAACAACCCTTCCCACCTTACGGTACGCTCTATGCGGCCGCCGTCATGCGGGAATGTGGCTTCGGGGTATCGCTGTTCGATACCAATTTGCGGAAAAGCCCGGAAGAGATCATACCGCTGCTCAAAACCCAAAAACCCGCGTACCTGGTGCTGTACGACGACGGCTTCAACTATCTGACCAAAATGTGCCTCACCAACATGCGCGAAGCCGCGTTCCGGATGATCAAACTCGGTAAAGAATATGGCTGCACCGTCATCGTCAGCAGCAGCGACAGCACCGACCACTTCGAGGACTACCTGCGGGAAGGCGCCGATTTCATTATTTTGGGTGAGGGTGAAATCACTTTGCGCGAACTGATCCTGGCGCTGGAGTCGGATAACGATGTTACTGCTGTTCAAGGCATTGCTTATTGCGGATTACGGATTACGGATTGTCCCGAGGCCTCGGGACAATCCGTAATCCGCAATCCACCCCGCCCGGTGCTCCACGATCTCGACAGCCTGCCCGACCCCGCCTGGGATTTGGTGGACATGGAGGCCTACCGCGGCATCTGGATGCGGCATCACGGCTATTTTTCCCTCAATCTGGCCACCACCCGCGGCTGCCCGTACAAATGCAACTGGTGCGCCAAACCGATCTACGGCAACCGCTACAACAGCCGCGGCCCGGAGCGCGTGGCGGCCGAGATCGAAATGCTGATCGAACGATACGGCGTGCGGCATTTCTGGATGGCCGACGATATTTTTGGCCTTAAACCGCGCTGGGTACAGGATTTTCGCGACATAGTGCAGGCCAAAGGCCTGAAATTCACCTATAAAATCCAAAGCCGGGTCGATCTGTTGCTGAAAGAAGATACCATCGACGCGCTGGCTGCCAGCGGGCTGCGCCAGGCGTGGGTGGGCGCCGAAAGCGGTTCGCAAAAGATCCTCGACGCCATGGACAAAGGCACCACGGTGGCGGAGATCCGCGAAGCCACGCGCCTGCTGAAACAAAAAGGCGTGGAAGTGTGCTTTTTTCTCCAGTTCGGTTACCTGGGCGAAACGCGGGAAGACATCGAAAAAACCATTGCGCTCGTGGAAGAACTGTTGCCGCACGACATCGGCGTATCGGTCAGCTATCCACTGCCCGGTACCAAATTTTATGAAAAAGTGAAAAACCTGCTCGGTGAAAAACAAAACTGGACCGACTCCGACGACCTGGCCATGATGTACCCCGCTACGTATTCGCCCCAATTTTACCGGCGGCTGCACCGGCTGGTGCACAAGCGGTTTCGGCTGAGGCAGGAATTACGCCGTCTGGCAGACGGCGTTACGCCCGCGTGGCGCCGCATCATACGAATCCTGTACTACGCGCCGGCGGCACTTTTGGATACCTGGCGGCTGAAACGCCTGGAAAAAACGCCGGCCAGATGAGCGTAAAAACCGGATTCGACCATATTGCCGGCGGCTACGACAAGACTTTTACCGAAACGGCCACCGGGCGCCGGCAAAGGGCAATCGTGCACAATTACCTGAAATACAAATTCTTTGCGCAGGAATTTGACACGGCCAGGCAGACTCCGGTTGAAACCCGAACGCCCATATCAGTCTTGGAACTGAATTGCGGCACGGGCGAAGACGCCCTTTGGCTGGCACGGCACGGCGCACAGGTGCTGGCTACCGATATTGCCCCGGAGATGGTAGCCATCGCGGCGGGGAAAGCCGCCCGGGCCGGCTTGGCTCACCTGATCCGAACAGAAACGCTTGACATTCGGAGATTATGCCCTCCGACTTTTCATCATAGCCGTGCCGGTGAAAACGTTTACGAAACTTTGAAAAGTTTCGTAAACGTTAAGCACCCGGATGTTGAAAACTTACCGGCACGAAATAAGAACAAGGAACTAATCAACGGGAAATTCGACCTGATCCTGTCCAATTTTGGCGGGCTGAATTGTCTTTCCCCGGAAGAATTAAACACCTTTGGCGCGGCACTGCCTGCTTTGTTAAAACCCGGCGGCTTATTTGTTGCAATTGTCATGGGCCGGTTTTGCTGCTGGGAAACCCTGTATTTTTTATTAAAAGGCCGCTGGCGCAACGCCTTTCGCCGGCTGGGTGGTGGGCCGCTTGCCGCCCGCCTCGACCGGCATGCCACTGTGCCGGTATGGTATTACTCGCCGGGGGAATTCCGCCGCTTTTTCCCGGCACTGGAGCCCGTTACGATCCAGCCGGTCGGGTGCTGGCTGCCGCCTTCGTACCTCGATCCGCTGGTCGCGCACAGGCCGCGTTTGATGGAAATACTGGATTTTACAGAGCAGAAATGCCGGGGGCGCTTGTGGGCCTGGGGGGCGGATCATTTTATGCTGGCGGGGTCTTTTCTGAAATAAACCAATACGTGGCAAAAAGCCCATAACTTCAACGGAAAATTTCAAGATGCGTATTCGTACAATAATCCTGCTGTACCTGCTTCACTACCACTCAACCCCAACAACCGCTCAATCCCCCGCCTCCCCTCTCGGCACCTGGCTGTCCACCGACGATGAGACCGGTGAGGAAAAAAGCCATATCCGGATTTTTGAAAAAGATGGCAAGCAGTTCGGACAGATCGTCAGGCTGATGCGGGAGAGCCTCAACCACCTTTGTGACAAATGCGAGGGCGAACGCCGGAATAAACCGGTGCTCGGCATGGTGATCATTGAAAATATGATTTTTCACGAAGGCTACTGGCAGGGCGGACGGGTGCTGTTCCCCAAACAGGGCCGCTGGTACAAACTAAAATACTGGCTGAAGCCCGGAAATCCGAATGAACTGATCGTACGGGGATACATAGGGCCACTTTACCGGACACAATACTGGCGCCGGGTGGAATGAAGCATCGGGATGACATTACCGGTCATTGCTGGTTCTGCTGATCGTTTTCTTTTTTCTCCTCCTGCCGGCGTCCGAACAGACGGTCAAAGATGTTGCGTTTCTTTTCCGGATCCTGATCGGAGCCCTCGCCTTCCGCGCCGGGTTGTTCGAAAAATTTGTCGGCCGTTTCTTTCAGGTTTTTGTACCCGCCGGCGCGCAGCGAATCCCGGATGGTGGTGTCAGCCAGCAGCATTTGCAGGGTGTCGGGCGAAATATCGATATAATACGGGCAGCCAAAACGACCGCCCACTTCGGGTTTGGCTTCGGGGAACCGGGCCTGGTACATTTTGACAAATTTCCGGTCGTTAGCCATTTTATGCCAGAACATAGCCACGATAGGCAGGGCCATGGAGGAACCCTGGCCGAGGCTCATAGACCGGAAACGCACCGCGGGACTGGAGGCGCCCACCCAGGCGCCGGTAACCAGATCAGGGTTAAAACAGATAAACCAGCCATCGGATTGGTTTTGCGTGGTACCGGTTTTGCCGGCGAAATCGCCCTGGTACAACCCGTAACCGTATCGAAAGCGGCCACCCGTGCCGGAATTGATAACGGCCTGCAACATTTTGGTCATCGTGGCGGCCTGATCGGGGGTAAGCGCCTCCACCGGGGTACGCGGGTTTTGGGCCAGGTCTTCTTTGAAATCGTAAATTTTTTCCCCTTTGCGGGTAGTCACCCGCAACACGACAACCGGGTCGGGGCGTTTGCCCTCGTTGGCGATAGTGCCGTACACCTTCATCATGTCGTACAGCGAGATGTCGGCTGCGCCAAGGCTGATGCCGAATTCGCGGGGCAGGGTGGAAGTAATGCCCATCTTGCGGGCCAGCTGAATGGTATGCTCGATGCCGACTCGCTCGATGAGTTGTGCCGCGATGACGTTCACAGAATTGGCCAGACCGCCCACCAGGGAGTACCAGCCGCCATAAGTTTCATCCGAATTATGTGGTTCCCAATCCTGTATTTTCACCAGTTGATTGGGCAGGTAGGAACAGGGCCGGAAACTGTCCTGCAGCGCCGCGGCGTACACGATGGGCTTGAACGTGGAACCGACCTGGCGGGTGCTTTTAATGTGGTCGTATTTAAAGTATTTAAAATTGATGCCGCCCACCCATGCCCGCACATAGCCGGTGTGGTGGTCCATGGCCATAAACCCGCAGTTGAGCAGGCAGAAATAGTACCGGACGCTGTCGATGGGCGTCATGGTGGTATCCGTTTCCGCGCCGCTTTTTTTCCAGGAGAAAATGGTCATGCGCACGGTTTGTTCAAAATTGGCCAGGGCTTCTTCGTTGCTCAGGCCGGCTTCTTTAAGGGCGGCCCAGCGGTCGCTGCGGCGGATTTGTTCGTCAATCCATTTATCGTCGCCCCAGGGTTTTTCTTTTTTATAGTTTTTCCAGTGTTTGTCGAATTGTTCCTGCAGCGACTGCATTTGTTTTTGCACCGCCTCTTCGGCGTATTGTTGCATTTTGCTGTGCAAAGTGGTGTACACCTTCAGCCCGTCGGTGTAGAGGTTGTAATTGGTACCGTCCTCTTTGGTGAACCCTTTCAGGAGTTTGGGCATGATATCGGTGCGCAGGTATTCGCGGAAGTAAGTGGCGGAGCCGTCGTTGTTGCCGCTGCCGGTGTAGCGTTTGGCGCCCACTGGCTTTTTGATCAATTCTTCGTAGTCAGCCTGTGTGACTTTGCCTTTTTGGATCATTTCCTGTACCTGTTCCATGCCGGCCTCCCCGCTGCGCACCGATATCTCGAAAGAACTGTTGCGCACCATTTGTTTGAGTACGATATTGCGTCGTTTGCGCGCGTTTTCAGGATTGCGTACCGGATCGTAGAAAGTTGTTGCTTTCAACATACCGATCAGGGTGGCGGCCTGGTCGGCGCTGAGTTCGCGCGGGCGTTTGTTAAAAAAGTGCCGGGATGCCACGCTGATGCCGAAACGGTCGCCGCCGAAAGGAACGGTGTTGAGGTAGAGGTTGAGCAGGTCGGCCTTGGTGTAGATACGTTCGAGGCGTACGGATATAAAATTTTCGCGGATTTTATTGATAATGATACTAAGTCCCGGAATAAGATAACGTTTCCGGGGATACAGATTTTTAGCCAATTGCTGGCTCAGGGTAGAGCCGCCGCCCAGCGATTCCTTTCTGGAAAGGAAACCGTATGCTACCCGGAA
The DNA here is from genome assembly GCA_023151335.1 of Thermoanaerobaculia bacterium. GTDB lineage: Bacteria > Bacteroidota > Bacteroidia > Chitinophagales > Saprospiraceae > M3007. The sequence continues at coordinate 11,354 of JAKLJF010000074.1, forward strand.
CCAGCTTTGCAGGTCGATGCCGCTGTGTTCAAAAAAACGTTTGTCTTCGGTAGCCAGCAAGGCTGTAACGACGTAAGGCGAAATTTTATCCAGTGAAATCGTGGTGCGGTTTTCAATGTAAAAACGGCCGATGAGGACGCTGTCGGCGGTATAAATTTCGGTGGCATTTGCCGTTTCAATAGTCTTCAATTCTTCGCTGCCGGGCAGGCTGCCGAACAGGCCGATCCACACGCCGAAAATCAGGAATAACACAAAATAAAATGCCCAACGCACTGGTACCGCGATCCAGGAGGCAGTGGTAGCCGTTCGCGGATAACGCGCTGCAAAACCCGCCCAGGCCGCGCGCACCGGCGCTGTCAGTCGCATCCATCCGGCATGCAGCGGCTCCAGAACAGGCTGAATGGGCGCTACGATCATAGCCCAGGCGGCGCGCACCGGTGCGGTGATCACGGATATCCAGCGGCGGAGGGTCTGGACATATTCGTGTTGAAAAAATGACGAAAAAAAATTTCGCATAAGTAGTGGAGGTGCTGTTTTTGGGGTGGTCAGGCAACATACCGGATTAATACGCGGGGACGTGAAAAAACATGCGAAGGTAAGAATTATTGGCAGATTGTCCGCTACATTCTGTACTTCACTTCCGGCTCTTCCAGACCGCGCGACCGAACGCTCTCGTATGCTGATTCCTCCGCGGCTGTCCTTGCCGGTGCGAACAAGGGGCAACTATCCGGATAATCGAACCAATCGATCAGATTTTCCACCGAGGGTTGCAGGGTATTATCCGCCTCCGGGTCGCTCAGTCCCAGCACGTCGGCGCCGAGATACTGGCCGAGTTGATAATAGGATTCCCACTGAATGGGATCGAAAAACTGGTCGCCGGTGGATTCGTGCGGGAAGTCGGGATGGTAAATTTTGTATTTGTAGGTACCGTATTTCAGGGCGTCTTTCTTATCCAGCACCGGTTTGCCGGTCGGGGCTGTTACGGAAGATTTGACATAGACGAAAGTGCCCACTTTACGCGGTTTGTCGAAGTTTTCAATGTCGCCGGATTTTTCCTTTTTACCGGGTTCTGCTATCTTTTGATCGGTCCACCACTGATAAATATCTGCGACGGCATAGCGTTTTTTAGAGTAAACCTGGGTGGGGCGGGGCCGGATCAGGTCTTCGGGTTGCTGGTGGTCGCGAAAGCGGATTTCCAGCCCCATTTCATTGCGGGCGCGGATCAGCAGATTATTCAGGTCGGGGAACGCATAGGCTTTGTCTTCGGCGGCATCCACGGCAATGATCAGCCGGCAACCGCGCCGCAGTAGTTCGTACGCGCCGAGGTTTTCAATGTGCCCGCCGTCGGAAATATTTACCATCGTGTTGTTCGTGCCGATACGACCCAGCAATTCCCGGAAGAAGTAGACCGGCCACCATACGAGGGCGTATGCTTTCTTCAGCACCAGCGGATTGGATACCCAAAAGCCCAGCCGGGCGTTGG
>JAKLJF010000750.1 GCA_023151335.1 Thermoanaerobaculia bacterium
CCGATCGATGAGCCTCAGCTGCTGCAAATCCGTCTGCAAAACATACGGGCCAACCCTTCACAGATTGAAGCGTTGGCCCGGAAAAATCTGGGTGAAATAGGGCAGTTTTGGAAAACGGTCGTCGGTTGATCTATGGTTTAATTCGCCCGACGCAATCCCCCAAAATAAAACTGAATGCCCAGCGACACGGCAAACTGGTTGGTTTTGGTGGTCGTTTCGGTGACTACTCCGCCCACGGTGGTGTTGAAGCGGCTGCGGGCGAAGTTGTATTTAAAGAGGGTTTCGATCCCGATCGCATCGTTGGAGAAAATAGTAAAGCCCGGCCCTGCGCCAAACGCGATGATATCGGTGCTGATGTGCTGGTTTTCCCCGGCGATGATCAGGTCGTCGGAAGAAGTGCCGAAGCCGAAGGTGCCTTCCACAAATACGGCTTTATCGCCGCCGAAGGGCACGTAAAAACGCCCGAAGGGGCCGAACAGCAGGTCACTGTCGTCGTTTTTATCCTCGTTGGGTTGTTTTTCGCGGCTGAAGGTGTAGTCAAGCCCGATGCCGAGCGTAAAGTTGTCGAACAGAAAATAGCCGATGTGCGGCGACACGTTCCACTGGAACGACTCGGGACCTTCCCCCGTGGCTTCCCCCTGTGCGATATTAGAGGTATTGGACGAGAACCCGATCGCAGAGCCCAGCATGAAGTTGCCTTTTTCGGTAAACTCCTGGGCATTACTGCCGGTGGGGAGCAACATGGCGGCAAATACCGCGATGACTGCCATTATCATGGTGTGTTTCATGGCATTTGAATTGGTGAAAAAGATAGGACAAAAGATGCCCGCTTTTTTCGCCATTCAAATGATGGGGGTCAGAGGAGGGCTTGATGAAGGTCAGGATAGGTGTTAATACGCCCTTTCATCCCGATCCTCCACAAAATTCATAAATGCCCGGTTCACCACCCGGTTGCCGCCCGGTGTGGGGTAACGGCCGGAGAAATACCAGTCGCCCTGGTGTTTCGGACAGGCTTTGTGCAGGCCGTCGAGGGTTTGGAAAATGATATTCACCTCGGGTTTGATGTTTTTGGGCGTCACGATCTGCGCGATGCGCTGGCTGATCTCGCAGTAGCCGAAGTGGTTGTACAGCGGCATTACTTCGTTCTGGATCATTTCCACCGGCAGGTTTTCGGATGCTTTGCAACGCCGGTAGGTTTCCTGCAGCAGGTGTTCGCGGCCTGTTTCGCGCAACAGTTGCACCAGGGCCTGGAAGGCAACGAAGTCGCGCATTTTGCTCATGTCGATGCCGTAGCAGTCGGGGAAGCGGATTTGAGGGGCGCTGGACAGGATGACGATGCGTTTGGGGTTGAGCCGGGCCGTAATGGTCACGATCGAGTCGCGCAGGGTGGTGCCGCGCACGATGGAGTCGTCGATCAGTACAAGGTTATCCTTGTTGTTTTCCACCAGGCCGTAGGTCACGTCGTACACGTAGCTGACCATATCGGTCCGGCTTTTCGTGTCGGCGATGAAAGTGCGCTGTTTTTCATCCTTGTGCACCAGTTTTTCCAGCCGGGGGTGGCGCTGGAGGATGTCGTTCAGTTTTTCCGGCGTCAGTTTTTTATTCTCCTGCAATTTGAGAATTTCTTCCTGTTTCCAGTTGTTCAGTTCCTTTGCCAGACCTTCGGCCAGGCCGAAAAACGCCGCTTCGGCGGTGTTGGGAATGTAGGAGAACAGGGTGTGATCCAGGTCGAAGTTCAAGGCTTCGAGGGCGGGGCGGGCCAGCAGTTCGCCCAGTTTTTTGCGTTCCTGGTAGATTTCGCGGTCGTTTCCCCGGCTGAAATAGATGCGTTCGAAGGAACAGGCCCGCGTTTCGCGGGTGTCGGCGAAGGGCTGCTCGCTTATGGCGCCATGGCACTTAATTCTTCGTCCTGATACCAGTAAGCCGGGCGGATGCCGTTGGGGTCGCGGATCAGGAAAGCGTCGCCGTGGCCAATGAGGCCGCCCAGCACGTAACCGCCGTCGAATTTTTTACAGGCCCGGCGCAGCAGGCGCTGGATGTCGAGGTTTTCGAAAATGAGTTTATTGATATCCTGGTTAGAGTAGCCGTCGGGTTTGTACCAGGTGTGCAGGCGTTGCACCTCGTCGTCGAGAAAATGCCCGATTTTTTCCAGTACGGTCACGGTATCGCTTTTTTCCTTGGGGTATTGGCCGAGGTCGACGAGTTCCTGGAACAGTTCGTCCACGTTGGTCATGTTGAAATTGCCGGCCAGCAGCAGGTTCCGGTTGATCCAGTTGTTTTGGCGGTGGAAAGGGTGCACGCGTTCGATGCTGTTGTCGCCGTGGGTGCCGTAGCGCAGGTGGCCCATCAGCACTTCGCCGGCGTAGGGGGCATTGGCCTTGAGCCAGGCGGGGTCGTCGCGGTGTTCGGGCGGCAGTTGGCGGATACGGCCCCATACCATGTCGAACAGGTCGGCAAGGTAGTTGGGGGCGTTGCTGCGTTTCCGGCTGATATAGCGGGTGCCCGGCGCGGGGTTGAGTTTGATGGTGGCCAGGCCGGCGCCATCCTGCCCGCGGTTGCGCATTTTTTGCAGCAGCAGCTGCAATTTTTGAACGCCGTAAAAGGCGGAGCCGTATTTTTTGTGGTAATAGTCAAGCGGTTTGAGCAATCGCACTACCGCGATGCCGCATTCATGCTGTATCTGGTCACTCATGGTGTGGGAAAAAATTAGAAAGACGGGCGTCGCAAAGGTACGACACCCCCCGGAAACAGCGTTAGGACGAAAGGGTTGTTTTTGTGCAGAAGATTTGTAAATCGTTTGAGCATGGAAGGCGATTATAGTCCGCATCGCCAAATTTTTGGCATACCGTATCCAGGTAATACGCGGGTGTCTCTTAAGACTTGAAAATTGGTCATTGGACATTGTATATTGAACATTTTAAATTTATAAATTATTAAATTTTAATTTTTTAAATATTTAATGTTCAATGAACAATGCCCAATTTTCAATGTACAATGACTTATCAGACACCTTCGTTGGGCACAATGAGGACATGGGTAACACGGATTTTCGCAGATTTGC
>JAKLJF010000751.1 GCA_023151335.1 Thermoanaerobaculia bacterium
CCTCGGAGGAACATGACCAGATGAAAGCCGAAATCGACGATCTCATCGCCAATGCCCTTGGCCGCGTACGGGCTATTTCGCACGAACTGCTGCCCCCGACGCTCGAAGATTTCGGCCTCATAGAAGCCCTGAAGGAATTGTGCGACCATATCCGAAAAACCGGCGCCCTCGACGTACAACTGGAAACCGAACTGGAGCGGGCCGACATCGGCGATACCGCCACCGAACTGCACCTGTTCCGGATCGTACAGGAACTGTGCAACAGGCCGACCGGATAAATATCCAATTACAGCGCCGGGGTGGTAAAAAACAATTACTTTACAGCGACAACGGCCGCGGCTTCGACCCCGACACCGTTGTACGCAAAGGGCTGGGCCTTAAAAACCTCGAAAGCCGGGCTAAAATGATCAACGCCGAACTGCAAATCCGCACTTCCCCCGGAAATGGATTTCAGGCAAGCGTCGCCTTTTAAATAACGAGCCCCAAACCCCTCCTATCCCAATTGTCGCTCATCACTCATCGCTCATCACTCATCGCTCATCGCTCATCGCTCATCAATCATCACTCATCACTCATCATTTCCGTATGAGCAACCAAACCATTCAAATCGCCCTGGCCGATGACGAAGCCCTTTTCCGGCGCGGCATGCGGCTCATTCTGGAAGATTATGACGACCTCAAAATTGTGCTCGAGGCTGAAAACGGCCAGGACCTGCTGAACAAACTCCACACCTCGCCCGACCTGCCCGACGTGCTGCTGCTCGACCTGAAAATGCCCGTCATGAGCGGTATCGAGGTGGCCAAGATCATCCGCGAGCAATTCCCTTCGATCCATTTCATCGTGCTGTCGTCCCACGTCAACAAACCCTTTATCCTGAACATGATCGAGATCGGCGCGGCCAGTTATCTGGGAAAAAACGCGCACCCCGACGGCGTGGTGGAAACCATTCGGTCGGTGGTGGAAAAGGGTTTCTGCTACAACCAGGCGGTGATGGAGGTCATCCGGGAAAGCCTGACCGGGAAGCTCAGCACGAAAGAGCCGGTCGGTTTTGACCCGAATATCACCAGCCGGGAAAAGGAGATTCTCGAACTCATCTGCGCCCAGTACACCACGCCGGAAATCGCCGAAAAGCTGTTCATCAGCACCCGCACTGTCGACGGCCACCGCAACAACCTGCTGTCCAAACTCGGCTGCCGAAACACCGCCGGGTTGGTCGTGTACGCCATTCAGCACAACCTGGTGAAGCCGGAGCCGGAACAGTTTAGTTTTTGAAGGCAGGGTATAGGTAGAAATACCTGTTTTTAAAACCACGCATTTCTGCGCTTATACCGCCGGCTGACGCATCCGACTTTTGTTGCTGTAATCAAATCAGTACAAAAGTTATGAGAAAACCGAATTTGAAAGCTTTAAAGTTTTGGGCAGGCATTGGGATTTTAATGGCTCCGGCCGTTTTACCGGCGCAAAATGAAAATGCAGCCCCGATTTCCATCTTTGAATACCTGACTCGGCGCGAAGGCGATACGCTTTGCCTGCAGCTTGATTTGCAGGCCCTGCTCGCAAAACGCAGAACGAACGAATACGGCAAAGCCGTGCTGACGGATGCGGGTGGCAGGCATTTCCCCGTGGAAGTACGTTGTTATGGCAAATTTCGTCGCATGAAAAGCGAAATGCCGCCGGTCAAACTCAAGTTTTCCAAGAAGAAACTCCTGGCAGCGCAGCTGGATACGCTCAACGAAGTCAAACTGGTGCTGCCCTTTACCAACGATGAAAAAGGCGTGGAAGCCCTGCTCGGCGAATACATCTGCTACCGGATGTACGAACGGCTGACTCCCCTGAGTTACCGCGCGCGGCTGGTGAACCTGCGCCTGTGCGACAATCACGGCAATACCGAACGCCTGACGTATGCGCTGCTGCTCGAACACGAAGAAGAACTGTTGGCCCGCCTCCGGGCTCAAACCACGGACCAGTGGAACATTCCGGCCGCTTTGCTCCACCAGGATCAGACGGCCCTGATGATCCGCTTCCAGTACCTCATCGGCAACACCGACTGGGACATAAGCAGCCAACGCAACGTAGTTTTGTTGCAACAGGACGGAACCGAAGGCATTGTGCCGGCGCCTTACGATTTCGATTTCGCCGGAATGGTCGGTGCGCTTTACGCCTCCCCTAACTCGGACACCGGCCTGAAAAGTATTCAGGATCGCTGCCTGATGTCGTACGGCACCGGCGATGAAGCCCTGCGCCGGGCTGCCCTGACCATTAAAGCCGCCGAACAGGATCTGTACAGTCTGTGTGCTGCCGCGAAAGGCTTCGGCCCGCATGACGGCTTATCTCAAATCATACTTCCGCGAGGGGAAGCCTGCCTGTAGCATAGATCCCATCAAAGGCAAATGAAGAGCCTGACCTTGTGGATTTAACCTGCCCCGATACTTCGGGGTGGGTTATTTTATTGGAAGTTATTTTACCTGTTATATTGTTTGTCATAGCCTGACTTAAAAGACAGATACAGCAGCAAGGGGTCTTTATTCGCCGAAGGGTCAATATTTTTCAATAAGTCATGCAATTCCGGATAATGTTGCTCCAGTCCGGCCATATCTGTCGCCTTTTTTTCTATTAAACTATTGAGCTGGGGCGCCGACAAATAAAATGCAAATGAGTTTTGGTCCCTGGGAAAAAGCCGGCCATACTTTAGCAGTCCTGACAGATAGTCATTGGAGGCATCGCTGAACTTATAAAACTTTCCGCTTTTTTCATCGAAAAAGCCGATATTCATCTTGTGGTCTTTAAAATAATCGAAAACGAGATAGTGGCCGGTTTTGATGAAGGTTTCCGTCAGATAGGCGTTTTCATGCACGTCCCAGCCGGATATCTTGCGGCGCCGCGCTTCTTCCGGTACCGCGCCCGCGCCGAAATCAAACGTATACTTTGGGATCAGGTCAAAGTTTTTTATTTCATACACCGTGTCGCAAAACGGCGGCGAGAACCAGACGCTGTTATCCGATTTTGATACAAAGCCTGAAAGCCCGTTGCCGTAATTGTCGAGCGCTTCGGGATAG
>JAKLJF010000752.1:0-713 GCA_023151335.1 Thermoanaerobaculia bacterium
CGTTACGTTTTTTTTGATGATACGCAGACAGCTGTCCCATACCATTTGGCAGTCCTTCGTCATACCCATAATGGTGCATTCGGTGTGGAGGGAATCCAATAAATTTCTGTTTCGAGATTCTTAGTCGATCAAGACAGGGTGACAAAGTTTTGACTTTTCTACCAATCTCCGAAACAGAATCTCTTTTTTTCGACCAAAAAATTTTGAACCTCAAAATGGGTTTTATAAAGCCCCCGATTTGGCCCCATGACCCAAAGGCGGCGGATGGCCGCGGAACAGTAAACAGCAAAAAGACAGATTAATGAAATAATAATTTGAAAAACGCGGGCTGCCGTTAAATTGAATTTGTAACCGCGCAAAACATAAAATAATTGATGGGAACAAAAGTGTCCAAAAAAGCGAAAACCGGAACAATTTTCGATACGGGAACAGTACCTTAATGCCTGAGTTTCAGATACTAAAGCTTGCGTCCTGTTTGAATCCTCCCGCAGACCCGGAATATCGGATAAAACGCCTGGGCTTGGCCGGTTCAGCAATTGAAAAGTAATAAAAACCTTGTAAATAAATTGTTATAAACCGTTTTATCCCTAACTGCAAGGCTACCAGCGTTTTATGATTTTTTTGTTAAAACAGCTGCCCGGCTTCCGTCCGGACCGCGATAATCGCCCGTTGCAAAGGGGTGGGAAAACCCTGTTCGTCCAGGGCTGCGAAAA
>JAKLJF010000752.1:723-3055 GCA_023151335.1 Thermoanaerobaculia bacterium
CCCGGCTTCCGTCCGGACCGCGATAATCGCCCGTTGCAAAGGGGTGGGAAAACCCTGTTCGTCCAGGGCTGCGAAAATTTTTTTCACCAATGCTTCGGCATCTTCTTTGGGATCGAGCCCTTCTGCCGCATTGGTGATCATCGACATGGTTTGCTCCCGCGCTACACGGATGATTTGCCACAATGTTTCGGATACGAAAAGTTGTTGGGAGGTATTGTGTTCAAATTCCTGGCTGATGGCAAGCAGCAAAGCGCCGGTCAGTTCTCCCACTGTCATGCCGGGTGTCCGGATGCGCAGCAAGGCGTTCGGGATCTCTACCCTGTCGCAAAGCAGCGTCAGGCGCTCGTATGCTTGCAGGCGCAGCGGCAACGTGATCTTTTGCGCGTCTTGCCGGAGCGCCATCCGGTCGATCCGTTGCCGCTCATCGAGGAGCATCTTGAGCAGGAAATAGGCCGTAAAAAAAACGACCAGTGCCGGTATGGTATATTTGAGCAATTCGAAAAACAATTCCATATTATCAGGGGATAAAGCAGTTTTTAAAAACGGGCGGCAAAGGTAAACAGACTGCGTTAAACATATTTGTCTTGTTTACCGTTTATTGTCCGTAAATTTGCAACGCAATTGCGATTGGATTAATATGGAAACATTACTTGAAAAAACGACAACTGCCGCGGCTCCCGTTACCCTGACAGCCGGGGCGGTAGAACAGTTGAACCAGATTCGTCAACAGGAAAATATACCTGGCGACTATTGCCTGCGTGTCGGTGTGAAAGGCGGCGGCTGTTCGGGGTTTTCTTACGTGCTCGGGTTTGATTTGCCGGCAGAGAACGATGATGTGTTCGAAGTGAACGGCATTCGTGTAGTCTTAAATAAGGCGCATGCCATTTATGTGTTGGGCATGGAGGTAGATTTTGTAAACGGCCTCCAAAACCGGGGATTTACCTTTAATAACCCGAACGCGTCCTCGACCTGCGGCTGCGGCACGTCTTTTTCAGCCTGATTCCCTGATTGCTTTCATTTGTCGTTACATAAATAAGTCCACAAAACACACGATTGGGCTCATGCCAAACGTGTGATTTGTGGACTTTTCGGTTTAAATATTTGTATTACTGGCTGAGATCAATCACAAAAGCTGATTTGTAGCCTTTGGAAGCCGCTTTTTTCATTTGCGCCTCAGCCTCTTTCCGCGTAGCGTACGGGCCAAGGATCAACTTAAAGGTCGCAATGCCCAGGTCTTTTCTTTCTTCGTGATTAACGACCACTTTGCCGGGCCAGGTTACCTGCAGTTTGGAGATTTCTTTAAACAGGTGCTCAGTTGTGCTGAGCGAACTGACTTGCAGACCAAATCCGCCCCTGGCCACGGGCTTCAAGGATACTTGGTAAGATTCCGATTCCTGCACATCGGCAGCGCTAACAGTACCTCCGGGCGCCGAAGCCAGCGCTTTAGCCGCGGTACTGTAGGTGGCCGGTACTACCCCTTTTTTTGATTGCGCAGCCTGGACTTTGGCCGCGGATTTGGTGGCAGGTGTAGTGCTGTAGGTGACCGGTGTGACATCCGCCTCCAGCTCTTTGGGCAGTACGCGGCTTGAAACCGGTATCGCTTTTACTGTTTGCTGATCATTTACCACTTCTACTTTTACCCGCGCGACGCCGTCCCGGATCAGGCCGATGGCCTCGGCTGCCTTACGGGAAATATCGGTTACATAACCGTCCAGGTAAGGGCCGCGGTCGTTTACACGCACAACGACCGACTTTTTGTTGTCCAGTCGGGTGATTTTGATTTTTGTGCCGAATGGCAACGATTTGTGCGCGCAAGTGAGCAGGTTTTTATCGTATTTTTCCCCACTTGAAGTTTTTTTCCCATGAAGATTATCGGCATAATAACCACATTTGCCGTATTCGACGCTGGCTTTTTGCGTTTGGGAAAAGAGTGCAGCGGTTGTCAGGAGACTAAAAAGACCGGTGAACAGGATTAAGGTTCGGCGCATCATAGAGTGGTTTTAATGTTAAGAATTGATAACAAAGATAATACAAGTTCCATTGGAAATGCAAGAGAATGGCTTGATTTTCAGATATTTCAGAACACATATTAATGCTGAATAAACGCCATTTCGTATTAAAATATGCAAAAAAAATCCGCTCTTGACCGCCAAAGGACAGTTTACCTGGAAGGTGCAGCCGGTCGCCGGCAAGCCATTCCTTTTTATCCGGAATTGCTCGAACGGCGCGCGCGTCTGGCTTTGCGCCCCGAGGCTTTTGCTTATATTGCCGGTGGTGCAGGTCTGGAAGAAACGGTGAAATCAAATGCCGGCGACTTCAATCGATGGCGTAT
>JAKLJF010000753.1 GCA_023151335.1 Thermoanaerobaculia bacterium
CAGCAGCCAGGCCCTGCAGCAAACCCGGCCCGTCGTCATCGAACTCAAACACATTTTCCGGCAGTCGGACAGCGCATTTATTGACCTGCTGAACAAAGTACGCGACAACAAGATGAGCGATGAAGTGCTGGCCGCGCTGAACAGCCGCTACATCGCCGGTTTTCAACCTCCCGAAGAAGACGCCTATATCACCCTTACCACCCACAACGCCACGGCACAGGAGATCAACACGCAGAAACTGACCGAAGTACCGGGCGCCCTGTCGCGGTTTCAGGCCAAAATAACCGGTGATTTTCCCGCGCACGCCTACCCTACCGACGAAATCCTGGAACTGAAAACCGGCGCCCAGGTCATGTTCGTCAAAAACGACGCCGCACCCGAAAAGCGGTTTTTCAACGGGAAAATTGGTAAAATCACCAAAATTGAAGCAGAAACGATCTATGTGAAATGTCCGAACGACGAAGAAACGATTGCCGTCGGGCCGGTTGAATGGGAAAATATTAAATACACCCTGAACGAACAAACGAGGGAAGTAACGGAAGAAGTGATCGGATCTTTCAGTCAATATCCACTCAAACTGGCCTGGGCCATCACCATCCATAAAAGCCAGGGCCTCACCTTCGAGCGCGTGGTGTTGGACGCCCAGGCGGCTTTCGCACATGGCCAGGTGTACGTGGCGCTCAGCCGTTGCAAAAGTTTCGAAGGCATTGTGCTGCGCTCGCGAATTGCTCCGCATAGCGTCCGGACCGATTCAACCGTGAAGGAGTACAGCGAGGCGGCAGAGCAAAATCCGCCCGACGAAGCGCAGCTGCGGCAATCCAAGATCGCTTTTCAGCAGTCGCTGATCCTGGAATTGTTCGATTTCAGTGCTTTGAAAAAATGCCTCGAACAACTCAACCGGGTATTTCTGGAACATGAAAATTCCCTGCAAAAAGGCGCTCATGACCAGGTAGAAGCCATAGCAGAGCCAGTCCGGATGCAGGTTTTTGTTGTGGCGGATAAATTCAGGTTCCAACTGCAGGATTATTTCCAACAGGAAGGTTTGCCCGAGGAGAATGAAGGTTTGCAGGAACGCATCCGGAAAGCAAGCGCCTGGTTTGCCGGCAAAATCGGCGGAGAATTGTTGCCGGCCGCCAAAAATATCCAGATCGTAACGGATAACAAGGCGGTACTCAAATCGGCAACGGACGCGCTGGATAACCTGCAACGCGAGATGTTTGTCAAAAATGCCTGTTTTGGGGCTGCTCAAACGGCTTTTTCCACCCGGACTTACCTGCGCACCAAAGCCAACGCGGAGATTGATTTTCAGTCCGTGCGAAAAATATCTGTGCCTCCTTCTGGTTTGCCGGGAGCGCGCCAGAACATGCCGCATCCGGCCCTGTTTGTCCGCTTGCTGCGCTGGCGCGAGCACCTCGCCGAAACAAACGGGGTGGAACTGTACGAAATAGTGCCGACCAAAACCCTGATGGAAATCGCGGAAAAGCTGCCCGCTACCCTGAGTGAACTGCGCAAAATAAAAGGGATAGGCAAAGGCAAGAGCCAGCAATTCGGCGCGGAGATCATCGCTATGGTGCAGCTATACTGCCGGGAAAACAATATTCAGACGAGCCATCTGCCCCTTGGCGACGTGGCGCCAAAAACGGATACGAAAACCCTCAGCCTGGAACTGTTCAAATCCGGCAAAAGTATCGACGACATTGCTTCGGAACGCGGCCTGGCGCGCAGCACGATAGAAGGCCACCTGGCGTATTTCATCGGACTGGGCGAACTGAATATTTTCGACCTGATGGACGAGGCCGACGTGCGGAAAATTGAAGATTTTTTTGTGGAAAACAATACCGATGCGAGTTCAGAAGCCAAAGCGCATTTTGGCGAGACTTACTCCTACGGGCAAATAAAAATGGCGCTGGAATGGATGCGGCGGGAAAAAGTCGGCTGATCAGCCTGCTCTGCCCTTTATTGCTTCCGGTAACCATTGCAACTACTTTATCGGCAGCAAACCCACAATCTCCCGCACCTCCCTCAGCGTCTGTTGTGTTCTTTTCCGTATCGCCGCGCTGCTTTCCTGGATTTGCGCCTTAACAGCCCGTTTGTCGGCATTCAGGGTATGCAGCCGTTCGCGGAAGGCGGAAGTAAGGGCAGCCAGTGCGTCGGCTACGGTTTCTTTGAGGTCGGCGTAGCGCAGGGCGCCGGCCTGGTAGTCGGTCATCAGGGCGTTGTAAGCGTCGGTCTGTCCGCAGGCGCGCAGGATCTCGAAGAGGTTTTGCACGCCCGGGCTCATCTGTCCGGCCGGCGTGTCGCCCGTATCGGTCACGGCCGATTTGATCTGTTTGCGCACGCGTTCTTCTTCGCCGAACAGGTTGATGTAGTGTTTTTCGCCGAGGCTTTTGCTCATTTTGCGCGACGGGTCGGCGGGCGAAAGGATTTTCGGCGTTTCGGTGTACAGCGGTTCCGGGTGACGGAAATATTCCTTCCCGAACTGATTGTTGAACCGCTGGGCCACGTTGCGCGACAGTTCCAGGTGCTGTTCCTGGTCTTTGCCCACCGGCACATAATCGGCGTGATAAATTAAAATATCGGCCGCCATCAGCACCGGGTAAATAAATAAACCAGAACTCACGAATGCTTCTTTATCCGTCTCTTTCAATTGGTCGGTTTTGTCCTTGAACTGCGTCATACGCGATAGTTCGCCGTAGGACGTCACGCAACTCAGTATCCAGGTTAGCTCCACATGCTCCGGCACCAGGCTCTGCACAAACAGGTTTTCCGGTTTGACGCCGCAGGCCAGCAGGTAGAATACCATTTTCCAGGTGTTTTCGCGCAGCTGTTCGGCCTTGTATGGCATGGTCATGGAGTGATAGTCCACTACCCCGTAGGTGCAATGGTATTCCTGTTGCAGGCGCACCCAGTTCTGAACGGCGCCAAAGTAGTTGCCGATATGGAGGTCGCCCGTGGGCTGAATGGCAGAAAGGATGTTTTTCATACTGATGGAGGGTTTAGAAAGTTTAGAGGGTTTAGAAAGTTTAGAGGGTTTAGAAAGTTTAGAGGGTTTAG
>JAKLJF010000754.1:0-302 GCA_023151335.1 Thermoanaerobaculia bacterium
GTGCGGATACTGTTGCCCAGTTAAATGCAACAACTAATGCCAGTTCTGCCGCCTATTCCTGGGTTGGGCCGGGCGGATTTTCATCCGATGCACAAAACCCCACCACGGAAACACCGGGTGTTTATACCGTGACTATACTGGATAATTCCAACGGCTGCACAGCCACGGCCACGGCCACTGTCAACGAAAACACTACGCCGCCAACGGCCAGTGCCACGGTACCAGGAAATCTGAACTGTAATACCACTTCGCTTCAACTCAACGGAACAGCATCCTCCCAGGGGGCTAATTTTAGCTACTTG
>JAKLJF010000754.1:312-3048 GCA_023151335.1 Thermoanaerobaculia bacterium
CTGTTGATGAAGCAGGTCAATACACGCTGAAAGTCACGAACGCAAACAATGGTTGTACCGCGACTACCAGTGTAACCGTAAATCAAAGTTCAGCCGTAGGCGCTGGTATAAGTAACGTTGCACATGTCAGCTGCAACGGCGGCAATAATGGCTCGGCCACTGCCACCGGTAGCGGTGGCTCAGGGACTTACACATATACCTGGTCGACAGGTGCAAATACGGCTATTGTAAATAATTTGCCGGCAGGCATATATATGGTAACAGTGGCTGACAGCGAAAATTGCACGGCAACAGCATCTGTAACTATAAACGAACCGGCTTCGCTGGCTGCAAACGCATCGGCTACCGGTGAAACAGCTGCCGGCGCCAATGATGGTACTGCTTCCGCGGCGCCCAGCGGCGGAACCCCGGCATATAGTTATTTGTGGAGTACAGGTGCAACGACTGCCACCATTTCCGGTCTGGCGCCGGGCAGCTATACGGTCACCGTTACAGATGCCAATAATTGTACAGCCATCCAAACGGTTACGGTTAACAGCTTTAATTGTACCCTGACGGCCGCGATTTCTTTCACGAATGTCACCTGCAATGGCGCAGGCGATGGTACCGCCTCCGTCACATTGAGCGGGGCAGCAATGCCGGTAACCTATTTGTGGTCGAACGGAGATACCTCGGCTACGGTTACGAATTTAACTCCGGGTACTTATACGGTGGACATTACCGATGCCAATAATTGTCCCGCGGAATTATCCGTCACGATCAGCCAGCCGCCACAGTTATTGCCTAACGCCTCCTCTACCAACCAAAGCGGGGTAGGCCAGAACGACGGAACGGCCACGGCTCAACCTACCGGTGGTACTCCATCCTATACTTACGTATGGAGCAATAACGAAACAACCCAAACGATTACCGGTTTGGCGCCAGGCGCTTACACGGTGACGGTGACGGATGCCAACGATTGCACCGCCGTTCAAACGGTCACGGTTAACGCGTTCAATTGTACCCTTACCGGCAGCATTTCGGTTGCTCATGTATCCTGTTTTGGCGGCAGCGACGGGCAAGCCACGGCAGTGCCGGCAGGAACTACCCAGTCGGTTACCTATACCTGGTCGAACGGTGGCAATACCAATACCATTAGCAACCTGACTGCCGGCATCTACACAGTGACGTTGACGGATGCCGCCGGTTGTGTGGCTATTTCCACGGCAACTGTTAACGCGCCGGCACAATTACTGGCAGATGTGACGGAAATAAATCACGTGGAATGTCCGGAAGATAAGGACGGATCAGTGGTCGTTGCGCTTTCCGGCGGTACAGTGCCGTATCAGATAAGTTGGCCCGATGGTTCCAATGGTCAGAACCTCGGCGTCGGAACCTATACTTTTACCGTAACGGATGGAAACGGCTGTTCCATTACCCAAACGGTTGAAATTGTTTCCAACGACACCATACCACCCGCTATAACATGCCCGGCAGCAGCGCTGGCAGTTTGCCCCGATGTTCCGGTACAATACTCCCTGCCACCGGTATCGGACAACTGCAGCCTGAATAATACCCAACCCGAACTGGTAAGCGGACTGCCAAGCGGATCTGTTTTCCCGGTGGGTGAAACGGTTCAGGTGTTCCGGATTACCGATGTTTCCGGAAACAGCGCTACCTGCTCCTTTGCCATTGTAGCCGAACCGCCGCTCAGTATTGAACTGATTGAAAAAGCGCCCGACGTCAACAACGCCGGGGTGGGCAGTATCAATGTTGCAGTTAGCGGCGGAGCCGGCATGTATGCCTATTCCTGGACAAAAGACGGCCAGCCATTTGCCAATACCGAAGATCTGACCGGACTTAAAGAGGGCATCTATATCCTGACCGTCACGACAATTGCCGGATGTACAGCAGTATCAGATACGATTCAGATCAACAACACCGTAAATACGGGTGAACCGGTGCTTCCGGCAACAATACGGGTAATTCCAAACCCCGCCCATGACGTACTCCGTTTGGAAATGAACGGCTTACAACCTGTAGCGATCAGGATTCTGGATATGCACGGCCGCTTGATCCGAAACCTCGAACCAACAGAATGGGCTACCGGCATTGACGTTTCCTCCCTGCCTCATGGCATGTACAATCTGAACCTGTTATCTGAAAAAGGACTGTGGAAAGTAGTGAAATGGATTAAGGCAGAATAAAATACATATTGATTTCGTTCCAATGGCCCATGCAACTGTAATAACAATTGCATGGGCTATTTTTGTATCAAAAATGCAGTTAAACAGATTTACCCCTGGCTTTTAGTAGCGTGATGATAGAATTATCTGCATTTTTGTGCCGTCGATGAAAAACTCGCCATGCACAAAATCTACTTTTTCACAAATCCGCCTCAATGGAAGAAAAAAAGAAACGCCCGCGTATCACTAAGCCGGGTCAGGAACTCCCGCTGAAAGAGCGGTCCGCAACGAACGAACCCTACGATGAAAACGATCGGGAGGGCAAAGACCAGGAACAACAAACCTGGCAGGACCGTGAAAAACCGACTGAAGACCAAAAAAAATGGGATAACGATCGCCCTGATTACGACAAGGAACGCAAGCCCTGGCAAAACCGTGAAGGTGGCGGTGGGTACGAACGAAAACCCTGGCAAAACCGCGAGGGTGGCGGCGAGCGCAAGCCCTGGCAAAACCGTGAAGGCGGCGGCGGTTACGAACGCAAACCCTGGCAAGACCGCGAAGGTGGCGGCGA
>JAKLJF010000755.1:0-258 GCA_023151335.1 Thermoanaerobaculia bacterium
CTGGGTTTGAATTTGAACAAATAATTGGCGTCCATTTCTGCCGTAATCCAGGAACCGTACTCCATTTCTTCATTCAATTGCCCCGAGGACCAGCCCGAATAGCCAACAAAAAAACGGATATTACCGGGTTGTATAAGTTGTTGGGCGACCAGAAACTTGAGTTTTTCAAAATCGCCTCCCCACCATACGCCATCCGATATTTTTACGCTTTCCTCGAGCAACTCGCCCACGTTGTGCAAATAATGCAGGGTATCGGTT
>JAKLJF010000755.1:268-3047 GCA_023151335.1 Thermoanaerobaculia bacterium
AGGTCGTTGATGCCCATATCGATACTTTTGTTCAGGATAAAACCGACAGTACCCTGGTTATGGTGTTCGCACAGCAGCACCACGGCGCGCCGGAAATAGGGGTCCAGCATGAAAGGTTCGGCCACCAATACCTGACCGCTTTTGACTTTAGTGTTCGTTGCCATGTCGTTACGCACTTTAACTTTCACCGACGAATGTAGGGAAGATTTGCATTGCCGCGCAAGGGGGAACGGAAATTTGGTTGATTTGTTGATTCGTTGATTCGTGGGGCCCAGCGCTTGGACATTCAAATCAACAAATCAACAAACTACAACGCTTCTGTAGCCGCATCGCGGTTGATCTTCCGGATCAGGCCGCGCAGCACCCCGCCGCTGCCGCCAACTTCGATGAACTGTGCGATGCCGTCGGCCAGCATATTTTCGACGGTCTGGGTCCAGCGTACCGGCGCCGTGAGTTGCGCGATCAGATTTTTTTGAATTTCTGCCGGATCACTGACCGGGCGGGCGTGTACGTTTTGATAAACCGGGCAGGAGGGCCTTTGAAAGTTGGTGGCATTAATGGCGCGGGCCAGCTCGTCCTGGGCAGGCTGCATCAGCGGCGAATGAAAAGCGCCACCCACCGCCAGCACAACCACGCGTTTGGCGCCGGCCTCCTGCAGTTTAGCCACGGCCAGGTCGATGCCTTTTTTTGAGCCGGAGATCACCAATTGCCCGGGCGAATTATAATTGGCCGGCACCACCACTTCGCCGGTAATCGAAGCGCATATTTCTTCCACCTGGGCATCTTCCATACCCAGTACGGCGGCCATGGTGCTTTCGGTCAGTTCACAGGCTT
Organism: Thermoanaerobaculia bacterium; assembly: GCA_023151335.1. GTDB lineage: Bacteria > Bacteroidota > Bacteroidia > Chitinophagales > Saprospiraceae > M3007. Next base: position 1,103 of record JAKLJF010000755.1, read on the forward strand.
TTTGCATGGCGAAAGCGCGCTGACTGACCAGTTGCAGGGCGTCGGCAAAAGTAAGGGCGCCGGCAGCAGCCAGGGCGGTAAATTCGCCAAGGGAGTGCCCGGCAACCGCGTCGGGTTGAAAATCGTTGCCGGCGACTTTTGCCCGGACGATGCTTTCCAGAAATACGGCGGGCTGCGTCACCTTCGTTTGCGTCAGGTCTTCTTTGGAGCCCGAAAACATCACGTCCGTGATGCGCCATCCCAAAATCCCGTTGGCTTGTTCGAACAGGTCCCGCGCCAGCGGATTTGATTCGTACAGGTCTTTACCCATACCCTCAAATTGAGCGCCCTGGCCCGGAAAAACGTATGCTTTTTTCATGTGCGTGGAAAACTGATATATTGAGTTGGCCAATCAAAATGCATGCAGGAATTCAGGGAAAAATTTGCTGCAGCGCCTGCCAGAGTTTACCCTTGCGGGCTTTATCCGGCTCCAGAACGGCAAGCGATTCTGCAAATAAAAAGGTGGCGCCGTAAAATTGCCGGGGTTGATACAGGGGCATTTCCGCGTTGATCCCTAAACGGGAAGGCGGCAACCCGAAAACCAAAACGTACTCCGCGTGTTTCTGTTGAATAGCCGGTACAATGCTCAGCGGCTCAGCGGTTGGAACACGGGCAAAAAGAGTGTCCTGCTCCAGACTCAAGCGGCTTGCTGCCAGCACTTTTACCAGAAAATCCCGGCTCCCGGGTCGCTCCTGTTCCGCACCGGTTAAAACCAGTATACGGCGGGCAAAACCGCCCGAAGCAAAATCGAGCACAGAATGTTCCGGCGCGTTAAAAATCAGGTCCTTTTCAGAAAACATTTGGCCCGCAAAGATAAACCAGATTGAGGGATTTTTTTACTGCTTTTTCATTTAAAAAAGTATTTTTATTAAATTACACTAAACTTTTAGAATAAAAATTTGGTTATACGCCGGCGTATTTTGAAAATTTGGAATAAAATTTTTAAAAATTGCGCTAAAGAAACGTACCTTTGTCGCATCAACTCAACGTGTAATTGTTGTTCAAACTTCTTTAAGCATGGTGGAAAAATATAATATTTCGGTAACCCCTGCCAAACACTCGAGACGCTCTTCCGTTGATTTCGACAACATCCCCTTCGGAAAAGTGATTTCCGATCATATGTTTGTCGTCGATTTTGACGGCAATCAATGGGTCAACCCCCGGATTCAACCCTTCAGGAAGTTTGAAATTTCGCCGGCCAACCTGGCCCTGCACTATGGGCAGAGTATTTTCGAGGGCATGAAAGCTTCGAAACGCAACGGCGAACCGGTGTTGTTCCGGGCCGATCTGCACGCCCGCCGCTTCAACGTTTCCGCCGAGCGCATGTGCATGCCAGAAATCCCGGAAGACTTGTTTATGCAGGGGCTTAAGATGCTCGTGGATCTGGACCGCGACTGGATACCGGAAAAAGAAGACCACTCCCTGTATATTCGCCCCCTCATGTTCGCTACCGACGAGTATTTTGGCGTGCATGCCTCTGAAAAATATCAGTTTCTTATCTTTACCGGCCCGGTCGGCCCTTACTATCCGAAACCGGTAAAACTGTGGGTCGAAGAAGTATTCACCCGTGCTGCACAAGGCGGCGTGGGTGAAGCCAAATGCGCCGGCAACTATGGCGCATCGCTGCTTCCGGCTCAACGCGCTAAAAAAGCCGGTTACGACCAGGTCATGTGGATGGATGCCGTGGAAAAGAAATACGTACAGGAGGTTGGTACCATGAACCTCTTTTTTGTCATGGACGGCAAAGTGATCACCCCGGCAACAACCGGCACCATTTTAAGGGGCGTAACCCGCGATTCGTTCCTTACCCTGTTGAAGGATTGGGGTTACACCGTGGAAGACCGGCTGATCAGCATTGCCGAAATTGCCGATGCCTACTGGCGCGGCACTTTGCAGGAATGTTTCG
>JAKLJF010000756.1 GCA_023151335.1 Thermoanaerobaculia bacterium
GCGTCGATGCCCGTCTCCCGCAGCGCAATGCGGCACAGCACCGAGTTGCCGGCGAAGGCGAGCATGGTGAGGGTGGTCAGGAGGAGGATTTGGGCGGAGGGCATAAGCCCAGTATGCACCCTCGGCAGTTTGCCGGACAGTGGCCCCGAAGTGCCGCACGGGAAAAGTCAGTCCGGCCGATACGGCTCGGAAAGCCCCTGCCGGCACCTGGTTTGATACCATTCACTCTTCATGCAGCCGGCACGGCATTCCGATGGATCAGGCCACCCATAACAAAATCGTTTCCTTCATCTGGGGCATCGCCGACGACGTCCTGCGCGACCTCTTCAAACGCGGCAAATACCCCGATGTCATCCTCCCCATGTGCGTACTCCGGCGCATGGATGCCGTGCTGGAACCGACTAAACAGGCCGTACTCGACACCAAAAAAATGCTCGATCAGGCCGGCATTACCGAACAACGCGCCGCCCTGTGCCAGGCTTCCGGGCAAGCTTTTTACAACACGTCTCCCTTTACCCTGCGCGACCTGCGCGCCCGCGCCAGCCGGCAACAACTCCGGGCCGACTTTGAAGCCTACCTCGACGGCTTCTCGCCCAACATACAGGAGATACTCGACAATTTCAAGTTCCGCAACCAGATACCCACACTGTCAAAGGCCGACGCCCTGGGCACCCTGATCGAAAAATTCCTCGATCCTGACGTCAATCTCAGCCCATTCCCGCAATTGAACAGCGACGGTTCGGTGCGGCACCCTGGTCTCGATAACCACGCCATGGGCACCGTATTCGAGGAACTGGTGCGCAAATTCAATGAAGACAACAACGAAGAAGCCGGCCAGCACTGGACACCCCGTGACGCTATTAAACTAATGGCCGACCTGATTTTTCTGCCTATCGCTGAACAGATTGAGTCTGGCTCTTACCTGCTTTATGACTGTGCCTGCGGTACCGGCGGCATGCTTACCGTGGCGGAAGAACGCCTCACCACCCTGGCCGGGGCGCGGGGCAAAAAAGTAATCACCCACCTGTACGGACAGGAGATCAACCCCGAAACCTATGCCATCTGCAAAGCCGACATGCTGCTCAAGGGCGAAGGCGAAAACGCCGAACACATCGTCGGCGGCGCCGAGTGGAGCACCCTGGCACACGACGCCTTCCCGGCCCGCGAATTCGATTTCATGCTCGCCAATCCGCCCTACGGCAAAAGCTGGAAAAAAGACCTCGAAGCCATGGGCGGCAAAGACGGCATCCGCGACCCGCGTTTCCGGGTGGCGCACGGCGACGAGGAGCTATCCCTCATCACCCGCTCCAGCGACGGCCAGATGCTCTTCCTGGCCAACATGGCCGCCAAAATGAACCACAAAACCGCCCTTGGCAGCCGCATCGCCGAAGTGCACAACGGCTCCTCGCTTTTTACCGGCGACGCCGGGCAAGGCGAAAGCAACATCCGGCGCTGGATCATCGAAAACGACTGGCTGGAAGCCATCGTAGCCCTGCCGCTCAATATGTTCTACAACACCGGCATCGCTACCTACATTTGGGTGCTGAGCAACCGCAAACCCGCCTACCGCCAGGGTAAAGTACAACTCATCGACGCCTCCGCCTGGTACAAACCCCTGCGCAAAAATCTCGGCAAAAAGAATTGCGAACTCTCTGAAGCAGATATCCAGCGCATCTGCGATACCTACCTGCGCTTCGAAGAAAACGAACAGTCCAAAACATTCCCCAACGAAGCCTTCGGATATTACAAGGTCACGGTAGAGCGCCCCCTGCGCCTCGTCAGTCAGATCACCAACGCGGCCATCGAAAGCCTGCGCTTTGCCTCGGGCGACGAAGACATCCGCGCCCAACTCTACGACGAATTCGGCGACGCCCTGTTCGACGATTTTCCGGCTATTCAGCAGGCCCTCGAACAACGCCTGGCGGATTGGAATGCCGGCGACGACGACGAAAGCGAAGACGACGAAACGCCCCCCCCGAAAGGCCTGCCCGAAAAAAAGAAAAAGAAACTGCTCGATCCCGTCACCTGGGCCCGCGACGGCCTCCTGGTGGAAATGGCCGAACTGCTCCGGCAGGAACTCGGCGGCGAGCCTTATTCCGACCACAACGTTTTTCGCGAGCAGGTGGACGCCGCACTGAAAAAACACCAGCGCAAAGCAGGCGCCGCCGACCTGAAACTGATCCTCCGGGCTGTAAGCCGCCGCGAAGAAAATGCCCCTCCCGTGATCGCCAAAGTGCACAAACCCGGTAAGGCAAAACCCGATCCGCTGCACGGGCTGTTCGAAATCCTCTACAATGGTCAAACCCACGTGGTGGTGGAATACGAACCCGACCCCGAACTGCGCGACACTGAACAGGTGCCCCTCACCGAGCCCGGCGGCATCGAAGCCTTTATCCGCCGCGAGGTGCTGCCCTATGCCCCCGACGCCTGGGTGAAAACCGACGCCACCAAAGTGGGATACGAGATCAGCTTCACCCGCCATTTTTACAAACCCCAAGCCCTGCGCACACTGGAGGAAATCCGGGCGGATATCCTGGCCGCGGAAAAGGAGGCGGAAGGGCTGTTGGATGAGTTATTGGGAAAAAATGTTTCAATATGACAGCAAGAGAAGCCAAATTGCTCGATTTTCTAAAACGGTCTCCCCAATTCGTCATTCCAATTTACCAGCGAACCTATAGCTGGACAGAAAAGGAGTGCCGCCAACTTTGGGATGACATTTTACGCACCGGTAAGCGGGATGATATATCCGCCCATTTTGTAGGGTCTATTGTCTACATTGAAAGCGGGCTGTATCAGGTTTCCAGCCAGAAACCGCTTTTGGTGATCGATGGTCAGCAGCGATTGACGACCATCACCCTGATTTTGGAAGCGCTGGCTCGAAAACTTGGCGATAAAGAGCCGGTGGATGGATTTTCAGCAAAAAAATTACGTAATTACTATTTGCTAAACACGCTGGAAGAAGGCGAACGCGCCTTTAAATTGGTGCTGACTCAAACTGACAAGGAGACCTTGCTCGCGCTCGTCCAACAGCAGGAACTACCCCA
>JAKLJF010000757.1:0-250 GCA_023151335.1 Thermoanaerobaculia bacterium
AGGGCGGCGCCGGAAAAGAAGTGCGTATCGCCGATCTGGACGACATGCTCGACGATGCCGCCCGCCTCGTGGTGGAAACCCAGCATGGCTCCACCAGCATGATCCAGCGCCGCCTCAAACTCGGCTACAACCGCGCCGGCCGCATCATGGACCAACTCGAAGCCCTTGGTATCGTGGGTCCCGCCGAAGGTTCCAAACCGCGGGAGGTGCTGTACTACGACGTGATGGAACTGGAACGGTATCTAACCGA
>JAKLJF010000757.1:260-3042 GCA_023151335.1 Thermoanaerobaculia bacterium
TCCGGGACGTTTTTGATGGTAGGGGCAACAAACCAATGCTTCATAAGCGCGTTTGCAGCCGGTTCCGCTTCAGGCTTCTTTCAGCATTTTATTGCCAAAGATGAGCAGAACGAGCAGAAGAAAAGTGAGGATCAACATCGGATTAAATGTTTTTTGTGAACGATGTGTTTGGATAATCGATAGATGGATTGTTTTACAAAGTAGCGCTTTTGACTAAAGTCGCACAAGACTGCAAACCGTTAAAACGCGTTAATAAATTGCTAAAGTGTGTTTTTTGACCAATTTTACCGGTTTTGCCATTGCTGCAATACCCAGCCAATACCCATTACCAGCGCACACCCCAGCGGATTATACCATAAATAAGCGTCCTTATCGACAAAAAAGAACAGGCAGGCCACGATACTTTGGGCAACAACTGCCCCCCAGAACACCGCTTTCCCTTGCACCGACTTCAGAAAGAACGCAGTGAAAAATATTCCCAAGATCGTGCCATAAAAGATCGAACCGATCATATTAACAGCTTGTATAAGATTATCGAACAAATCGGCATACGTGGCGAATATCACGATGAAAATGCCCCAGCCTACCGTAAACCAGCGCGACATCCGGAAATAGTGCGTGTCGTCGCGATTTTTTACAAAAGAACGGCGATAAATGTCCGACACGGAAGTTGCTGTCAGGGCGCTTAGTTCGGAAGCTGTGGTGCTCCAGGACGCGCAAAAGATCATGGCGAGCATCAGGCCGACAAGCCCAATTGGGATATGCTGCAGGATAAAATTGATAAACACAAAGTCTTTGTCTTTCGGATCTCCTTTGGGGTCGGCTATCTTTACCAGCGTTTCCGCTTCCGCTCGCAGCGTATTTCGTTGTTGTTCGATTTGCCGGAGTTGTGCCGCATGCTCCGCTGAAATTCCCTGGCCGTTTTGTTGCATTTCCGCGGTTACCCGGCCAAGTATCAGCTGTTTTTGGGCAAACAGACTGTCGTTCTGCATTTCCAGCTGCCGGAAAGCATTTGCCTGGTCCGATTTTTCTACTTTAGCGCGGTTGATCTGGTTAAAATGAAGCGGCGGTGCGTTGAACTGGTAAAAAACGAAAACCATCACCCCTACCGACAACACCAGAAATTGCATGGGTATTTTGATAAATCCATTGAATAACAAGCCAAAACGGCTTTCCTTCAGCGACTTTCCGGAGAGATAACGGCCTACCTGACTTTGATCGGCGCCAAAATAGGAGAGGAATAAAAAGGTTGCGCCCAGTATGCCCGACCAGACATTATACCGGTCTTTCCAGTCAAAACTCCAGTCCACTGCCTGCGTTTTTCCAGTCACCCCTGCAATTTGCCAGGCTTCCCCAAGGCCTATTCCTTCGGGCAATTGATAGAGCACCAGCACAAATGCCAGGATAAGCCCGCCAAGCATAATGGTCATTTGTAATTCCTGGGTCCTGCTCACCGCTGCGCTACCTCCCGAAGTGGTGTAGATCACGACAAAAATGGCCATCAGGAAATTGGTAAAAGCAAGGTTCCAGCCAAAAACGGCGCATAAAATGATACTGGGCGCATAAATGCTGATGGCCGCCGCCACGCCGCGTTGGATCAGGAACAAAATAGCAGTCAGCGTACGCATCCGCAGGTCGAAACGTTGTTCTAGATATTCGTAGGCGGTCGTTACGCGCAATTTATAATACACCGGCAGAATGAACACGGCGAGGAAGATCATGGCGATCGGCATCCCGAAATAGAACTGCACGAACTGCATGCCGTCAGAAAAACCCTGACCGGGTGTGCTGAGAAAAGTGATTGCGCTGGCCTGCGTGGCCATGATGCTCAGGCCAATCGTCCACCAGGGCAAATCGCGTTTACCGGCCAGAAAGTTTTCACTGGAGCCGATATTCCGGCTTTTCCAGATTCCGTAAAAAACTACCCCGCTCAGAGCCAGGGCCAGAACGATCCAATCGTAAATATGCATGCTGATGAAGGTTTCTGATTTGAGGGTTTCTGGTTAGAAGGTTGCCAGAATTTCATTTGACCGACAAATAAACGATGCCGGCCAGTATGCCGAGGAAAAACAACCAGGCCCAAAGGCTCAGGCTATTCTCCCGCCAGACGTTAAACAATTTTTCCATCACATTGCGCCAGTCCAGTTCTCCGCCCGGCCCCCTCGCCGAACGCTCGTGGATCAGGCAGAAAAAACGGCGCTGGCCTTTGCGTCCCTGATCGCCGTGCTTGGAAAGGATCATAAAATCGTTGTTCAGAAACCGCAGGTCGAACAGTTCGCTCCGCCCCGCAATCTCGATAATGATCGTATTATATTCCCCCAATTTTCGCCAAACGCCCTTTATAATATTCCCATCTAACGACATCAGGTACTCACCGCCCGAATTGAAGATGTGCAGGATGGCTTCATGGAAACCCTCGTCGTCGCGCACTTCTTTCCAGCGTTTACCGAGCCAGAATTGTTCCTCGCGCAGATCTTCGCCATACGGAATGACCTTGGGCAGGATAAAATCCAGGTGCTGATCCATGGTGCCCAAATCACGGGGCAGTTCAGGACTAAAAGCGCGGGATATATCGTTCAGTAAACGGAATTCAAAAGCCATGATATCAATGCGCATTCACTTTGGCGCGGTAAAAATGGGAAAAACCCGGCCAACGAGGGCAAAAACTGTCCGGAAACGTTTTTTATGCGAAATTTGCGGTATTCAAATGATGAAAAACACACTCCTGATCAATGGCCGCCGGATCGCATACACCGATTCTGCCCCGGCACAAAACACGATT
>JAKLJF010000758.1 GCA_023151335.1 Thermoanaerobaculia bacterium
CGGTCATAGGCGCACGTTTTGCATACAAAATGTCCCTTTTCACAAATTTTTCCTCCAGAGACATCTTTGTCTTTTCCGCAGGATGAACAGACTCGTGTCATGATATTTATTTTAAATATTAGTGCCTACTCTTTTGAGGGATTTTCGGCAATCCTCCGTTTTATTGGTCAGAGACGGCGGCGACGTCAAGTCACCAATAGTAAAGGGGGCAGGTCTGTTAAATAATTTCTATTCATTCTGTTGATTTTTGAGTTTTCGTACAGGATTTTAATTTTCTTAACCAGCGGGGCATCCAAAGTCTAAAAAGGTTCCATCGTTTTCAAAACGGTTTTCAGGGTCTGGTTTCGGATGGTTTACCAGCCGGTTTTGTATGCTTTAATATCGTCCACACTGTTCTTTCCGAAATACTGAAGCGGTTGGCGAGCGTATTCACTATGATCGACTTGGTATACCCCTTTTCGCTACACATTTCTTCAAATTCCTTGCAAATCGTAAACCGTTGGATGTGCGGAGTAGAAATCAGGTTCTGGTCGATTAAAAAGGTGATGAAATGATCATTTGTTTTTTTGATTCCATGTCGCCTGCAGAATATTTCGAAGCTCTGGCGTAGGTGTTGCTGGAATTTATCCAGGATATATTTTCTTGACTCATGCATGAGTAAAAATGGTTGAGTGCGGAATTCCGAAGTCGTGGCCAACACACCCCGATGTATATGTAAGCCCGGACAAAAATCAATGCATTATCTTTTGTGAAACAAATGCAGTTTTCACCTTTTTCCCCGGGGTTTTCGGACGGTTTCTGTAGGTCTTTTCCTTGCAGTTCTCAAAAGCAGGACGGCTGGGAATCATTCGCTATTGGTTGCTTTTAAAGGTTTTTAATTAAAAATATTTCTTTTTTGATGTAAACAGGCCTGCTTTTCAATCAATGGTTCGGCATTTCACATATTTATCTGAATTCAGCAGAAACACTTAATTTTCCCCGAAAAAATCGGGCAAATGCAAAAGCTGAAATTTCTTGCGCTCTTAAAAAATCTGTCCAGGCAGGAGATGGACGGCTTTCACAGATACCTCGGGCAATATCATCGACGGGAGAAAATCGCCCTGCGGGTTTTTGAGTATCTGATCAGGTTCTACCCGGACTTTGAACAGAAGGAGCAGCTTCGGTTAGCATACGCCTATCAAAAAATTTTTAAAACCGATTTTGATAAAGATAAGCATGCGCAGAAAAAAATGCTGAATACGGCATCGGACCTGTACAAGTGGTTGAAGCACTTCCTGATCGTTTCAAAGGCGCAACAAAACCATCAGCTCCAACAAACCATCTGGCTCAGCATTTTGCAGGAACGGGGTATGAAGAAGGAGTTTTCCGGGAAAGCAACGGCATTCTACCATCAAACGCGGAATGCTCCATTCAAAACAACTGCAGACGCTTTCCCCAACTGGATGGCGAGTTACTTTCACCGGGAACACCTGTCCTGGGACAGACCATTGATCCATGCCAAAATCATTCAACAGTGTACCGAAACCATGACCGGCTGTTGGGAGATCATACGCCTGAAAATGGCCTGTGAAATGAGCCTGGTAAAAAGATTCGCTAATCAGGCGCTTCCCCGCCAGTTAAGGGAGCCGACCGATTTTCAACAGGTCGGCCTGTCCATTTTAAGGGAGGTATATGAATCTTTATGGCAGCTAACAGATTCGGGGGAAGAGGCGCATTTTGTCCGGCTGGAGTCTCTGCTTAAACAATACGGTGAACACATCGATCCTAAAGAGCTGGAAGGGATCATCCGATACGCATACAATTTTACAGCAGATAAAAGCCGCCATAACCAGGAAGCGATCCATTATGAAAGGACGCATCGCCTGAACAAGATCGGTCTTGCATTCGGCGTTTTTTCCCAGGACGGGCACATGACTTCTCCTGCATTTGGCAACATGGTGACAGTGGCCTGCCATGCAAAGGACTTTGAATGGGCTTCCGGATTTATCCGGGATTACAGCCACATTATCCTTGAAAACAAGCGCCAGGAAGCCGTTCTGCTGGCGCAGGCCATTTTAGCCTTTGAAACGGGCAAATTCCAGGAAGTCCTTCACCGGCTCAAAGCAGCTAAATTTGAAGATCAATTGGACAACCTCCGCTCCAAATCCCTTTTGTTGAGGAGTTATTATGAACTTCATGCCGACCAGGATACCATACTTGATATTTGCGCATACATAGAAAATTCTTTGCGCCGGTCGTCGCCCAAAACAGAAGCGAACAAAGCCATGCTGGCATTTATCCTGATTCTGAAAAGGCTGGCGGTTCAGAAATCCAGCAAAAAGGCGATCATTGATCGCATAGAAAAAGCCCCATTACTTTATTGTAAAAACTGGCTTCTGGAAAAAACAATGCGGTATAAAGCCAGGTATGCCGCCCGCGGCAGGGCGGCAAAGCGACATACCCCGGCTACGAAATGATCAGAGCACCAAATCGTCTATAATGATGATTTCGGAAAGTTCGCCTCCGCAAACCGCGGCAAAATAAAAACTGTACGTTCCGGATGGAAGCCCTGAATATGTAATCGATGTGTTGTAGGTATAGGTTTGCTGACTGGTATAACTATTGGGTTGCCTGATGTAGAATACGACATACTCAGAACCCCCGCTTACTGTATTCCACGAAAAAGAAACCGAACCGCTCGATTGGCTCGTCACGTAAACGTGGGGGCCGGGGCAAGTTGGTTCAATAGCAGACGGGTTTGTAAATCCGGAAATGATAGAGATAAGCAATACCCAAACAATCGTAGCGCTCCACTGCCGTTTTTTTTTAACTTCGGTTTTCATCGAATAATGAATTGAGTGAAAAAATTGGGTGAACGGATTCGATGAAAGGCAGGCAGCATTACAAAATGAGATCCAAGGCCCAAACAGTAACCATACTGCCGAGCAATTACGATTTCTGCCATCAAGACAGAAAGCCGGTTTCATTTCACATTACTTTCCCGAGGGAGTCAATGGAGAAACAGCGAACAAAATGACTGCAAATACCATTGCGCAAGCCTG
>JAKLJF010000759.1 GCA_023151335.1 Thermoanaerobaculia bacterium
TGCAACTCACGCCCCGCGTAGGCGCCCCCTATACCGTGCAAATGAGCATTTACACGGTGGAAGATACTTCGCCCGGGGAAGACGTCGGCATCATGTACCCCGACGTGGAAGTTTTTCAACGGGTGAAAGAACCGGAGGTAAAATGGATGAAAAAAATGCTGAATAACCCATGAAAATCACCTTGCTCTGCCGCCTCTGGAAAATCCTCAAATGGACAGCCGGCATTTTCCTGCTGCTCCTGCTCGGCCTGGCTGGCTACCTCTATGTTGTGGCCATCATGGATCCGCCCCAACCGGCCGACACCGCCTGTATGAACTGGCAACGCGACACCCTGAGCCCCACCTGCTACACGATCGGCAACAACTGGCTGCGCCGCGGCGACAGCGGCCTTTGGGAACTTTACGTAGAAGGCGAACCCTTTCAGCGCGGCGTGGCGAACGGCAAACTCACCCGCGAACTGGTGATCAAACAGGAAGACGCCTTCAACGAACAGATCAACCTCATGGTGCCATCCGGGCCGCACCGGCATTTTCTGAAATATTCCGACCAGTACAACTACATCGGCTCCAACTACCAGCGTCTGATGAACTACCACGCGGCGCACGACATCGGCCACGCCCTGCAAAACATGGCCCTCGTGGGCTGCACTTCCTTCGGCGCCTGGAACAGCCGCTCGGCCGACAGCGCGCTTATCATCGGACGCAACTTCGACTTTTTTGTGGGCGATAAATTCGCCGAAGACAAGATCGTCGCTTTCATCAATCCTGCACAGGGCCACAAGTTCATGATGGTTACCTGGGGCGGCATGACCGGCGTGGTATCGGGTATGAACGAAAAAGGCCTGACCGTGACGCTTAATGCCGCCAAATCGGACATCCCGGCCGGCTCGGCCACGCCCATTTCGCTGCTCGGGCGGGAAATTTTGCAATACGCCCAAAACATCGGAGAAGCGCTCGCCATCGCCCGCAAACGCCGCACCTTCGTGTCCGAGTCTATCCTTATCGGTTCGGCGCAGGACAACAAAGCCGTGGTCATCGAAAAAACGCCGGAGGAAACAGCCCTGTACGAATCGGGACAGGACTACCTGATCTGCGCCAACCACTACCAGAGCAGCGCCCTTGCCGGCCAGCCCAACAACCGCGCCCAAATGGAAGAAAGCGCTTCGCTTTACCGCTTTCACCGCGTGGAGGAATTGATCGCCGGCGCCGGCCCCATGACCCTGCCCGCCGCGGTTGCGCTGCTGCGCGACCAACAGGGGCTGCACGGCGCCGACATTGGCATGGGCAACGAAAAAGCCGTGAACCAACTGATCGCTCACCACAGCATCGTGTTCCAGCCGCAAAAACTGCTGGTCAGCATATCCACGGCCCCCTGGCAACTGGGACAGTATGTCACTTACGATCTGCACAAGGTGTTCGCCCTGCAGGGGCTGCAAGCCGACCGGGAAATCCGGGACAGCGCCTTTACCATTCCTCCCGATACCTTTTTAAATACGCCTGATTATCAAAATTTTGTGCGTTTCCGGCAAATAAAGGAGCAACTGCGCCGCGGCACTGCCGGCAACCTGGATGTGGCCGATTTTGTCGGCCTGAATCCCGAATACTACCATACGTATGTGCTGGCCGGCGATTATTTATTTAAACAAAAAAAATACGCCGAAGCCCTGCGCCAATACCAAAGCGCCCTGACCAAAGAAATCGCCACCCTGCCGGAAAAACAGCACATCGACCGGCAGATCGAACTGTGTCAAAAACGCCTGAATAAATGATCGCCGGCATCGGAACGGACATCATCGAAGTACAGCGGGTGCTGGAAAAGATCGACAAAAACCAGGGCTTCCGCGAAACGACTTTCTCGCCGGAAGAGATCGTTTATTGCGAAAACAAACCCCGGCGGGGCGAACACTATGCCGCCCGTTTCGCCGCCAAAGAAGCCCTGCTGAAGGCTGCCGGCGAAGGCTGGACGAGCGCCGTTTCGCTGTCCGAAATTTCCGTGCTGAACGACCCTGCCGGCCGGCCTTATTTTGCGTTCAAAGGCGCTACCGCCCGGTATTTCGAAACCAAAAAATGGACGAAAATCCACCTGTCGATTGCCCATGTGCGGGAAATAGCGACAGCAATGGTGGTGATTGAAAGAGGTTAAACCCGTATTCCCTGTTCCGCCGTCCATTGCCGGATGACTGTCATTTCGGAGTCCGAGGGCAGGCGGTTTTGAAGTCCCCTGGCCTGTACGATGCGCCCGGCAGCGCTCAGCTCAATGGTAACAAGCGTCTCCTTGCTCAAACCATCAGAAAACCGAAGCGACCAGATAGAACAACTGCCTTGCCGGCATTGCCAGGCATAAATCCCCACGCAATGGCGCATCGCCTTGCCCTCTTCTTGCAACTCATACGAACTGGTCAGTTCCACAATGGTGAACACTCCGGCTTCCGTTTGCAGCAGGAAGGGTTTCACGGTGGGGTGTGCCCGCCAGAAGGTCATTTTCTGATATGAAAGTCCGTTTTGCGTCGCCTGGTAAAATGCTTCGGCTTGCCGGATTACCGATTCCGGCGTCCGGCCCGCGAGGGAATACTTACCCTGCGACTCATGGCAGGTATGCCGCCAGTATCCCACTACCGCGTTCAGTTGCCGCCCGTCATAGCCCGCCTGTTGCGCAAAAGTCATAGCCGATTGCAGGAAGCTGTAATGCTCCCGGATTTCAGGCAGGCGCCAGAATCGCCGGAACCCGTTCACTACCCGGTCGTCGGCACCGCACGACTGCCCGAATGCCAGCCAGAAAGCTTCGCGGGTGTCGGCCGCATCAGAGAGGTTGATAAAGCAATGGGCCATTTTGTTGGTCATCGGGAAAGGCAGCCGGTCGGCGGTACGGATATTTTTGCCCCGGGCCAGGTGCAATACCCATTGTTTGTCGCGCGGGTTACGCATCAGCTCCGGCAATTTTTTCAGCATAAACAAAGGCAGATTCCGGACAATGATCTCTACCGGCATACCGTCAAACGGCCGGAACAGTTCCAGGCACTGCCGGGGCAGCAATATTCGG
>JAKLJF010000075.1:0-6936 GCA_023151335.1 Thermoanaerobaculia bacterium
AAAAACGTTCTATCCGGAAGAAAATCAGCCTGAAGTGTTTCCGGTGCCGGCAACCGATGCGGTGTACATCCGATGGAAAAAAACGCCGGCGCAAAGCAGTCCATACCAGATTTTCAACTCGGATGGGCGGCTGGTACAATCCGGGCGGCTGGGTCAGGATGGGCAGGAAACCCTCGAAATCGGTTCATTTCCGGCGGGTGTGTATTTGTTGTGGATAAAAACGGAAACGGGGGCGGTGATGTATCGGTTGGTGAAGATTTAGATGACAGATGTCCCCTCTTCGCTTATCGTTGCAGCCCTTTCACCGTTTCTCCAGCCTGACCCTCGGATCCGCCCACGCATACAACAGGTCGGCCAGCACGTTGCTGAGGATGGTGATCACCGCCACGAACATTACCATAGCAAACAGCACGGCATAGTCGTTATTGATAAAGGCCGTTTGCATTTTAATGCCCATGCCCGGAAAATCGAAGAGGTATTCCAGCACCAGCGAGCCGCTGAAAATGGCAGGGAAGAGCCCGGCAAAGAGAGTAATCACCGGGAATAAAGCGTTGCGAAAGGCATGTCGCCAGTACACCAGGTTTTCGCTCAAGCCTTTGGCGCGCGCCGTGCGGATGAAATCCTGTTTCACCACTTCGAGGATGCCGCCGCGCATTTGCATGGCCATCAGCGCCAGCAGGTGCAGCGTCAGCGTCAGTACCGGCAGCACAAACTTCTCGCGGGAATCCCAGGCCCAGGTCCAAAACGGCTTTCCGCTCATACTCCATGGTTCAGCGTTCAGCCCCTCGATACAGCCCAGGCCGATATCCTGCCGGGATAAGAGGATGATCAGCAAACTACCCAGCCAGATCACGGGAATGGCGTACAGGAACAACAACAGGGTACGCATCCACACGTCCTCCGGGCGCCCTTGCCGGCGGGCCATCCAGACGCCGAGGGGTACCCCGATCAGGAATGCCAGTAACATGGCGGCGCCATTCAGGATCAGGGTAGTCAGCAGCCGGGGCCGGAGTTCTTCCAGCAAGGGTTTGCCTGTGACGATGGAATTGCCGGGATTTCCGGTAATGAATCCGCTGATCCAGCGGTGATACTGGTTTTGGTGGCCGTACCAATGGACCGTTGGCACATATAATTTCCAGATCTGGCGCTGCATCTGAAGTTCTGCCAATCGTTTTTCAATGTTTGCCAACCGGTTTTTCAAAGACAGCCGGAGCGGCTCTGCCCGGATGGTATCGACTTGCCACGCAAGGTTTTTCAGTGCAGATGAAATTTTGTCCGTACCGGTCAGGTTACGCAGGTTTTTGAAACCGACCAGCGCAGGTCCGGAAATGCGCTCCAGATCTGGGTCCAATTCAGTGGTGACAGCTTGCCAGAGCCGGGATGTGGCCGGCCAATTGCCGCTTTGGCGGGTCAGTTCTGCCAGGTGTTCGCGGTCTTCAAAAGGAAATATCCGGTACAGGGTATCTGGGAATGCCGCGTTGGTGAGTTCGAAGTAAAACAGGGGCATATCCAGACCCAGCTTTTTCACTTCGGCCAGATAAGCCGCGGGATTCCCCCGGTAAAGTTCTGCACTCAGCCCCGCGCCAGTGAACCGACTCATCGTAAAAGTGAGCAGCGATATCACAAACAAAGTGGGCAGAGCCAGCAGCAAACGGCGAATCACATAGCGAAGCATCCGGACGTGAAGATCATATCAGGTTTCAGGTCAGGAAAGGGTTGTATTCCATTTCGTGGCGGATCGTGGTGGCCGGGCCATGGCCAGGGTAAACCAGTGTTTCGCCGGGCAAGGTAAACAATTGCCGGCGAATACTAGCCAACAAGGTGTCCATATTACCGCCGGGCAGGTCAGTCCGACCGATACCTTCCATAAATAATACGTCGCCGGACAAAATGAAGCCATCTTCGCGGCAATAAAAAGACAGGCTGCCCGGCGAGTGTCCGGGCGTATGCAACACTTCCAGGCGGGTGTTGCCGAACACCACCGCACTGCCGGTTTCGATAAACCGTTCGGGCATGGGCGATACCTCCGCGGCCACGCCATAATATAAACATATAGCCGGATAGCGCTCCAGAACCGGCAACTCGAAGCGGTGTATTTCAGGCAGCAGACTCCAGGTTTTATGCACGAAATTATTGCCGAAAACGTGATCCAGGTGGCAGTGCGTATTGATCAGGCGCACTACACGCAATTGTTTCTCCGATATGAACGAGCGCAGTATATCCCGTTCTTCTTCTGTATAACAGCCGGGATCGAAAATGGCGCACTCGCCGCTTTCGTCATATACGACGTAGGTGTTTTCGGCAAAGGGGTTGAATTCAAAAACCTGTACGTGGGTCATAGCCGGAAAAGGGTGGGGTTTAGAGGGTTTATGAGGTTTAGAGGGCGGACGGCAGAGTTTCTAAACCCTCTAAACCTCATAAACCCTCTAAATTCTAAAGAAACCGCCTTTCCCGTAGGCGGGGAAAGGCGGTGGCAAAACAGTGTTGGTTGTGTTAATGTTGTACCAGGAGTCGTTTTTTCAGTATTCCTTCCGTCGTATGCACCCTTACGGTGTACAGGCCCTGTGCAAAAGCATGGGTATCAATGCGAAGGGTGCGCTCGCCAGAGGGCGGCAGGGAGCGTACCAGTTGGCCGAGAGCGTTGTATATTTCCACCTGCTCCACCTGGAGGTCGCCGGTGGCAAGGATGGCCAGATCGCCCGCGGGGTTAGGGAAAAGGGAGGCGCGTTGATCTAATGCGTCGCTGTCGGAGACGCCCGTGGCGATTTCCGGAATCTTGAGCCACAAAGTGTCCTGCACAACTTCATTCAGTGCCAGGCGGTTCCCCTTTGCATCGATGGCCTGAAGGCCGGCCACGGGAATGGTTAGCGGAATGGCCTTATTACCGGTGCGTTCGATAACGTCGATAATAATGATGAAATTGGTAGTAAAATTCACTTTGGCAATACTTCCATAACCGGAAACCGGCTGTCCGTATTTGCGGGCGAAACCCATGTCGAACTGACGGCGGTCGTGGTTGTCTTTCGGCAAAAGCAATATGTCGCTCGGAAATCCGAGGAAGGAGTTGGCACTGTAAAATATTTCGGGGTCGTGTTGCATAAAATCGGGATACTGCAGCGCAAATGCCAGGCCGTAAAGTCCGAATACCGGTTTGGAGGGGGAACCCACCATTACATCGGCGGTGATCTGTATCGGCGTGGTACTGTTGGGGTCGATGAGCAGCGTATCCTGGGCAAACTTCACGCGTACCGAGGGTGCGTTAGGTGTATAAGCAGATTTATTGGTATCGATCGGCGTGTAGTGCTGCTCGATAGCTCCCCGGTCGAATTCGTTGATGGCGCCGTTTCCGTCGCAGTCCAGGTGTTTGTAATTGATCCCCAAAAGGGTGGTATCCCGCCAGTTGGCGGCAAACTGGGGGGTCCAGGCGGTGGTAGCGAACGGCCGCGGAGCGCCCGCGGCAGAGAATCCGAGTCCCAGGTTCAGCAGGTCGTATACATTGGCTTTTTTATCGCCGTTGGCATCGCCGGGCAGCACATAATCGGTACCGACGGGTACGTTGTCGGCGTTCATATTATGGGCATCGGTAATAAAAAGTTTGGAGACCGAGGAGACGCAGCTGTTATTTTTCCATACGGTGAGGTTAGTGCGGTAAACGCCGCCCCTGGAATAATGGTGTTCAACAACCGTATCTGCCGGCCCGCCCTGCCAGAGCGGGCTGCCGTCGCCAAAATCTATTTGTACCGATGAATAATTGCCGCCGGACAAATTCCTGAACTGCACGGTGTAGCCGGTGGCGGGCGAACCAGTGATAATTTTGGCGTCCATGTCGGCGCCGCAAGATCCCGAAGTTGCGATACCACATTCGCCTGCCCACCATTGGGTTACACCCGCGGCAACCGCTTCACATTCGTTGATATAGGTTACGCCGTTGCAACCACAGACCGGGGCGAAAAAGGAAGGACAAATGGCGCCGGTATTTATCATAGAGGAATTGACGCAGCTGGCCGAGGCCACTGTAAGGGGCTGACAGCGGCTTGTTACGCAAATACTGCCGTTCTCCGGATCTTTCACTTCATATTGCGCACAGATATAGTAGTTGCCTTCGCCGGGGAGAATGGTCGTAAATTCAGGGGATTGAGAGTAGATATAGTTCGTTTTATTGTCGAACCATTTGACCGATTTGATGATGCCGGCGTTGCTGCTGACGGGTACCAGTTTCCCGAACAGTTTGGTACCCACCGCTGTCAGTTGCACGTCATAGTCGCAAAAGTTGGGGTTTTGTTCCGTAACCAATACTTTCCTGCATTCTTTCGTCGAACATCCCCAGGCATCCGTCACGGTAAGACACACGTCGTAGTATCCTTCATTCGCAAAGGTATGCTGCACGGAATAGCCGGTAGCCGTGGCGCCGTCGCCAAAGGTCCAGCTGCAAAATTGTACGGCAGGATCATAAATTTTAGCTTCAAAGGAGAGCCGGAAAGCGTTCGAGGGGCTTACAGCATGGCCAAATTGAGCCTTGCAGGGCAAAGTGTCGGATGTGCAGGTAAGCGCCACCACCTTCATACCGGTAGCCGTACATCCAGGCGGCAACAAGGCAGGTTTGGAGCCAAAGCGGATCGTTTTCCCGCTGCTCAGGTTTCCAACCCCATCCACGGCCTGCAGGATTTCAAAATTGTCGAGGTTAATGATCTTCGCCCCACAGCCAGGCGTAACGCTGGCCACCCAACCCACCTGGTCGCACTGGGCATCCAATGTATTCCATGCCAGGGTAAACAGCATTACGACAATGACCCATCCCTTAAGCTGGCCGGGCCCGGAAAGTACAGAATAACGCGGTAGAGGTAGATGCATAGCCAAATTAAATGTTTAAGGGCATTCTTTCACTTTACAAAGATTGTGGTTTAATGCCGGACTTCAAAAAACATTTTGCATAACTTGCCGGAGAAAAAAAAGTTTTTGCCAGGATTCAACAAATTGAAAACCAATATTTTAAAATTTCTTCTTAATCGATGTTTTTTCAGGCATGTTCAGCGACAAACTGCTTTCCCTGCTTCAAACTTTTACAAAATACGAACTCAACCGGTTCCGGAAGTTTTTGCAGTCGCCATATTTTAACGATCAGGAAGACCTTGCGCGCCTGTTTGAGCTGATCAACGAGGCCATTCGCAAAGGGGATGAAACCGTTATTGCATTAAGCAAGGAAGCCGTTTGGAGCGCCTTGTACCCCCGCAAACCTTTTGATCACGGACACCTGCGCCGGCTGGCTTCCGACCTGACCCTGTTGGCTCAGCGTTTTCTGGTAGAAGAAGCACGGCAAAACGACCCTTTGGCTGAAGCGCTGGAGTTACAAAAAGTGCTGGAAAAACCGGAGTTGCAAAAGCACCTGTCCGGTGTGGAAAGGCAAATTGAGAAAATGTTGGAGCAAAGCAAAGGCAAATCCACAGACTTTTATTTCGCGCAGTTCCGCCAGCATTGGAATATTTTCAACCGCGCGTCCAGGAGTGTGGCCACCGCGGGATATACGGACAAACTGATTCAGGCAGATTTTTTTCTGGAATGCTACTATCTCGCCCAAAAACTCAAATTATATATCTCCTGGCTATTGTATCGCGGCTTCAGGGTAACGGAACGGGAGGTGCCGGTCATTCCGGGCTTTTGGCAGTATCTGGAAGACGAACGGTTTAACACCGTGCCGCTGATCCTGATTTATCGCAAGGTCATTGTAAGTTTCACGGAGTCGGAAAATGAAGATCATTTTCAGGAACTATTATTATTGCTGCAACAGCACGCCCAGGAATTGATCCATGCAGACTTGCGGGAATGTTATCATATTGCCCAAAATTACTGTGCATTGAAGATCAATCAGGGCAAAACCGAATATTACTACAAATACTTCCATCTGATCAGGAGTATGGTAGACCACGAAATTTTGCTGGAAAACGGGCAGCTACCTGAATCGGTTTTTAAAAATTTTATTACGGTCAGCCTGGGCGCCGGCGAATACGCCTGGACAGAACAATTTATCCAGCAATACGCCGGTTTTCTGCCACCCCGTATCCGCGACAATGCCAAAATGTTCAATCTCGCCTATGTCAGTTTCTATCGGAAAGACTATAATAAAGTGATCGAATATCTGCGCGACGTGGAATACAGCGACGTGGTATATGCACTTGGCGCCAAGTCGATGCTGGTGCGTACTTACTATGAACAAAGCGAATTACTGGCTCTGGATTCTCTGATCGACAGCTTTAAAATTTATTTGCGGCGTAACAAAGTCATCTCCAAAAACCTGAAGCGGGAATACAATAACTATCTGAATATTATAAAAAAACTGGCCAATATCACAGCTTCTGATAAAAAAGCGATTGCCGATCTGCGGCAGCGGGTGATGCAAACCTCCTATAATATGCCCAAGAACTGGTTGTTGCGAAAAATTGCGGAAATAGAGGGAACAACAGAAAAATGAGTTACCACATATACCTCGCGCCGCCAGGTTTTCAGCCTGGCCAAGCCGTGAAATACGTTTACAAAACTTTTAAAAGTTTCGTAAACGTAATGCGCTTTCATACTGAAAATCTGGCGACGCCAGGTATATATACTTTTCTCCACAGTAAATTGCCGGCACCCATTTTCGTGCTTTGGTTGTTGATCCTCCGCCTGGAAGCCCAACCCTCAAGTGCAGTCGCGCTGGAATCCACCCTTTACCATAATACGCTTTGGCGGCATACGCCAAAACTCACGATCCAAACCGGCCAGCCCGTTTTCGGACAGGAATGGGGGCTCCGGCTCCAAACCCGCGGCAGTCATTCCTGGCATCATTGGCAGCGTTACCCGGCATTCGGACTGGTAGTGGCACACTTTCGCCTGGGCGAACGGGCACATGGCGACGCCTGGGGGCTGCTGCCCAACCTGGCGATACCGGTACTGCGCGCCGGA
>JAKLJF010000075.1:6947-12824 GCA_023151335.1 Thermoanaerobaculia bacterium
TGTTACCAGGCCCTACAACTTTTTCGACAACCCCGGGGAAAATGCAATCGGGTCGCATTGGAACAACTTCACCCAGTTCCGGCTGGGTGTCGAAGCGCGGCTGAACGCGCACTGGCGGCTCCAGGGAGGCGTTAGCCTCGGCCATTTTTCCAACGGCGCGTCGGCCCTGCCCAACTTCGGCGTCAATCTGCCCGGCGGGTACTTTTCGCTGGCCTGGTCGCCCAAAAGCATCCGGGAAGCGGATTTTTTTCCTTCGCCGGAATCCAAACGCCTCTCCCGGCGTTGGGGCGCCTCGGTATCGGGCGGACTGGCCATGATCGAATATTCCGTTTACGATGGCCCGCGATATCCCGTTTGGGCGATTTCCGGCGGCGTTTTATTTCATTTAAACAAAGTAAACCGCCTCCAGGCCGGGCTGGATTACGAATACAACCGCGCCGTGAAGGTATTCGCCCTTCAGGCCGGGCAATTCCGCTCAGAAAACGACGCCCGGCGCGGCGCCACCCGGCTGGCCTTCTGTCTCGCCGATGAGTTCCTGTTCGGCGCACTGGGCGTACAGGCGCTGGCCGGTATTTATACCGGACCGGCCGGCTTCAACCAACTCGTGCCCGGCCCCTGGTACGCCAAACTTACCACCCGGTATTACTTCCCGCCATTGCCCCACACCCCCTTGCGCCTGCACGCCGGCATCTCGTTGAAAGCGCACCGCACCACGGCGGAGTATATCTCTTTGAATATGGGCATTGAGTTCTAAACCCTCTAAACCTCATAAACTCTCTAAACCCTCATAAACCTCATAAACCCCCATAAACCCTCAATTATTACCCGTACCTTTGCGGCCCCATTCAAGTATTTATCATGTCTGCACCGCGCACCGTCGCTTTTCATACGCTTGGCTGTAAGCTGAATTACTCGGAAACATCCGCGCTGTCGCGGCTCTTCGAAGACAAGGGCTATTGGCCTGTCCGCTTCGAAGAAGGCGCCGATATCTATGTGATCAACACCTGTTCGGTGACGGAACAGGCCGACAAAGAGTGTAAAAAAATTGTGCGGCAGGCTTTGCGGCGTCAGCCCAACGCCTTCGTGGTGGTGACCGGTTGTTATGCCCAGTTGAAACCAGGCGAAATTGCCGGAATACCCGGAGTCGATCTTGTACTGGGCGCCGGCGAAAAATTCCGCATCCTCGACTATGTCGACGACCTGTCGAAGGCCCCGGGAAAAGGCATGATACACGCCGGCGAGGTACGCGACGTAAACACTTTCAGCGCCTCTTTTTCCTTCGGCGACCGCACCCGCTCCTTTCTCAAAGTGCAGGACGGCTGCGATTACAAATGTTCGTTTTGCACCATTCCGCTGGCCCGCGGCGCCAGCCGCTCCGACACGGTGGAAAATGCCGCGCATAACGCGCGGCAAATCGCGGCCATGGGCGCCCGCGAAATCGTGCTGACGGGCGTCAACCTCGGCGATTTTGGCAATGGTACCGCCGTTATTGAAGGCGAACGCCCCAAAAAAGAAGCCCTTTTTATCGATCTCATCCGGGCGCTTGACGATGTGGCGGAGGTGGAGCGCTTTCGCATCAGCAGCATCGAGCCCAACCTGCTGACCAACGAGATTATCGGATTTGTGGCTGAAAGCCGGCGTTTTATGCCGCACTTTCATGTGCCCCTGCAATCGGGCAACGACAAACAACTGCACGACATGCGCCGCCGCTATCGCCGCGACCTGTATGCCGAACGCGTGGCCGCCATCAAACGGCTCATGCCGCATGCCTGCATCGGATGCGACGTGATCGTGGGATTTCCGGGCGAAACGGAGGCGGATTTCCTGGAAACCTACCGTTTCCTCCAGCAACTCGATGCGTCGTACCTCCACGTATTCACCTACTCCGAACGGGCCAACACACCCGCGGCCGAAATGCCCGGCGCAGTGCCCGTGGACGAGCGCCGCCGCCGCAACCAGGCCCTGCGCGGTCTGTCGGAAATGAAACGCCGCGAATTCTACCGGCAACATCTCGGTACCGTACGACCCGTTTTGTTCGAACAGCACAAAAACCCGGCTCTGATCGGTGGATTTACCGACAATTATATCAAAATCGAAATGCCCGCCGACACAGGCGCCGTGAATGCCATAGCGCCGGTGTTGCTGGAAAATTTGTCAGCGGACGGAGAGGTTGTACTCACCAGCTGCGAGCGGATGAGCGGGGAGTTGGAAATACAGCCTTAACAATTTTCAGGTTCTGATAAATACCTTGATACTATGCATTCCGGACGCAACTACCGCCTCAAAGAAGCCCTTTACTGGACCCGGCGCGACATCTACCTGCACCTGCTATTGGCCCTCGTCCCCACTGTTTTGTATGAAATATTCGGCTGTAGCTGGCTCTCCATTCCCTGGGTGCCCATCGCCATGGTGGGCACGGCCGTGGCTTTTGTGGTCAGCTTTAAAAACAACGCTTCTTACGACCGGTTGTGGGAGGCCCGCAAAGCCTGGGGCGCCATCGTCAATTCCAGCCGCACTTGGGGCATCATGGTGAAGGATTACGTGACAAACAAACATGCAGCCTCTCCCCTGCCGGAAAACGAGCTGAAACAAATACGCCGGCAGTTGATGTACCGGCATTTCGCCTGGCTCGCTGCCTTGCGCTATCAACTGCGGGAACACCGGGCATGGGAAAGCATTGCCCTTGCACACAATATCGAATATCGCGAAAAAACTTTTCGCGTACCGGAACATGAAACCCCGCTGGAGGAAGCACTGGCGAAATATTTGAGTCCGCAGGAACTGCAATATGTATTGGGCAAAAAAAACAAGGCAACACAACTCATCAGTCTGCAATCCGGTCAGTTGCAAAACCTGCTCGACAAAGGGCATATCGAAGACTTCCGGCATATCGAATTGATGGAACTGCTCGGAGAACTATACAACCAGCAGGGCGTTTGCGAACGCATTAAAAATTTCCCTTATCCGCGGCAATACGCCACGCTCAACCTGTATTTCGTACGGCTGTTCATCATACTCGTGCCGTTCGGTATGCTCCAGGAATTTGAAAAGCTGGGGGAAAACTTCGTCTGGCTCACCGTACCCTTCAGCGCCCTGGTATCCTGGATATTTACCACCATGGAAAAAATCGGAGAGTCCTCCGAAAATCCTTTCGAAGGAAGCGCCAACGACGTACCAATATCTGCCCTGAGCCGCACCATTGAAATAGACCTGCGGGAAATGCTGGATGAAACCGATATACCGCCTGCTATGCAACCGGTGAACAGTATACTGATGTAGCATTTAAGGTTACTGGTTGGAAGGTTAGACCAGTAACCTTCTAACCCCTATCAGGCAACCACAATCTGCCCTTCCGCGTCATTGTTCAGTTTTTATACCAACTAAAGCGAAGACACCCTTCGCATTAACCGACCTGCTTTTTTGAACAATGACGAAGAAGAACATCCTTCTTGGGACGATTGGATTACTGTCTTTAGGCACGCTATACGCTTTTACCCACCCTGAAAGCGTGCGTGAAACCGTATTTACGCTATTTTTTCCGGAAAAAACACCCTCCTTCGCAAAAGCGTTTGATCCCGAGGCATCGGGACAAAGTTCGAAGTTTGAAGCCCCGGATTCGGGAACCCAACTTCAAACTGTTTTAGATACCTTCCCTCCGCTGAAGGATCGTTACGACGATTTTCTCAATACAAATGATCAAAATCCGATCGACCTGAAGGACCCGAAGGTGATCCGGCAGGAGGTGGAATACGACCCGGTCAGCAATATGTACATCGTTACGGAAAAAATCGGCGACGACTTTTTCCGGGCGCCGACCTATATGACTTTCGAGGAATACGTGAAATGGCGCGATGAAAAACAACAACGGGAATACTTCGACCGCCTGCAGGGCGTGGCCACGGGAGATAACAGAAGCCGGAGCGGCATCAGCGACCCCATCGCCAAATTCGACGTCAAAAACAGCCTCATCGACCGGCTGTTCGGCGGCACCAACGTGGATATCAAACCCCAGGGTAATATCAACCTGAAATTCGGCTTCGACTACCAGAAACGGCAGAACCCCATCCTCACCCTCCGCCAGCAACGTTACGGTAACTTCGATTTCGACATGGACATCAACGTGAGCGCCGCGGGGAAAATCGGGGAAAAACTCAACCTCAACTTCAATTACAATACCCAGGCGACGTTCGACATCGATAACCAGATGAAGTTGAACTACGACACCAAAAACTTTTCCGAAGACGAGATCATCCAGGGCGTGGAAGCCGGCAACGTGTCGCTGCCCCTCCGCTCCAACCTCATCAAGGGCGCGCAAAACCTGTTCGGTTTTAAAACCACGATGAAATTCGGCCACCTGAACATGACCCTGCTGGCCGCCCAACAGCGCTCGCGCCAAAACTCCCTGTCCGTGCAGGGCGGCTCGCAAATCCAGACCTTTGAACGCCCCATCGACGAATACGACGAGAACCGCCACTTCTTCATCAGCCATTGGAACCGCGCCCAGTTCGAACCAGCCCTGATGTGCTTGCCCGTCCCACAGTCGCTGTTCACCATCACCCGGATGGAGGTGTGGATCACCAACGACCGCCTGGTGACGCAGGACGTGCGCGACATAGTGGCGCTGCAGGACCTCGCCGAACCCCTTCCTTTCCTCAACAAAGACTCCGCCGACCTGCGGGACATTTCCCTGCCGGCGCCACCTGCCGTGAGCATTAAAGGCGAGGGCCTGCCCACCAACCAAAACAATCAACTCTACCCTGACATCCTCGACGCCCTCAGAACAGACTCTACCCTGCGTTTTTCAGATAAGGTAGTGTCCCGGCTGAGCAAACCCGTCAGCGCCAACGGCTTTGGTCTGAAACAAATCCGCGACTTTGAAAAAGTGCGGGCCCGCCTGCTGTCACCGTCAGAATATACGTATAACGACCAACTGGGCTTTCTCAGCATCAACCTCAACGTACAGCCCGACCAGGTGGTGGGCGTAGCCCTGGAATATACCTACAACGGTACGCCGTACAAAATCGGCGAATTCACCAGCGAGGTGCCCAACGGCGACTCCCTGAACCAGAATGTCCTGTTCGTCAAAATGCTGAAAAGCACCACGGCCAATGTGCGCTTCCCCATCTGGGACCTGATGATGAAAAACGTTTACTCCATCGGTTCCGTGAACGTGGATCCGCAGGAGTTCCGTTTCGATATTTATTATGAAGACCCCGGCAAAGGCCAGAAACGTTTCCTGAATTCCGACGATATCCCCCCTGGCGTAGCCAACAAACCGCTGCTCCAGCTGTTCCGCCTCGATACCCTGAACCTGCAGGGCGACCCCGGCCCCGACGGCATATTCGACTTTGTGCCGGGCCTGACTATCAACCTGCGCAATGGCCGCATCATGTTCCCCGTGCTGGAGCCCTTCGGATCCTATCTGAGCAACAAACTGAGCGCCGCCGGCGCATCGACAGATGTGGTGAAGAAATACGCCTATCCTCAATTATATGACTCCACGCTGTTCCGCGCGCGGGAATACCAGCAACTGAACCGTTTCATGCTGCGCGGCACGTATAAATCTTCTACTTCCTCTGAAATTTCTCTCGGCACCTTCAACCTGCCGCAAGGCTCCGTGCGGGTGACTGCCGGTGGCCGCCAACTCGTGGAAGGCGCCGATTATATCGTCGATTATAATATCGGCAAGGTAAAGATCCTCAACGACGCTATCCTGCAGTCCGGGCAAAGCGTAAACGTCAGTTTTGAAGACAATACCCTGTTCGGATTCCAGAGCCGGACCATGCTCGGGGCCAGATTCGATTATACTATCGGCAAAGACATCAACATCGGCGCCACCTACATGAACCTGTTCGAACGGCCGCTCACCCAAAAAGT
>JAKLJF010000760.1 GCA_023151335.1 Thermoanaerobaculia bacterium
CACCGCGCAGCGCCAGACGCGGTCGCCGCCAGGAAGGGTAACCCACTGCCCCGACGTTTCAGGACTGATACTGAGCGGCGACAGTGGCGCGGCAAAACGGCCTTGTTCGGGCTGCTGCGCGTCTTCAGCAAGGATTTTTTTCAGGTCCAGCGGTGTTAAATCGATTTGATCCGGTTCGCCGGCAGCGGCAAAAACAGCGGTATTTTCCGGCAAAAAGCTGGGCGGGAGCCCGCCTTCGCTGATCTGGGCTGCACACAGGGCAGCCCCAAATAACCCTGACAGCGACAGGGTAAATCGGTAAAAAATGCGCATGGGATAAAGAATATATGAGAAATATTATGTATTAAAAATCAGGCCAAAAATAGAGTACCGCCTGTAAAATGTGGCGTTTGGTCGCGCAAACTTCAAAAATTCCGGGTGAACTTTTCTTCACACTCTTATCTCACGCTGAAACGCTTGTCCGCCTGCCTGGAGCCTGTACTGATAGATGCCCGGGGCGATATACCATTCAGTGGGTTTAAAGTGGAAGATATGGCTTCCCTTGACCTGATAGGCATCAAAAAGGGTACGTCGTACGTGGCCGGCTTTGTCGAGGATTTGCAGGCGCACGGGGCCATTTTGCATGATGGAATATTTAATGTCGAAAGAACCGGGCTGGGCCGCGTTCGGGTTATGACCGAGCAGGGCGCATTTGTTGTTGTCGCCGAGTGGAGGGGCAATAGCCGGTACCAGGCCTGGGAGGATCGGGAATGATTTGCCCATGACGAAATTCGTTACGCCCGGAGCATTGCCCAGCCAGTCCTGCAAAATAGTGGCGTACACAGAGCGGAAATCGACGCTGTGGGGCGGGTCGCCCACAGGGTCTGGTTTGCTCAAATCGGCGTACTGCCCGACGAAACCGTTGCCGATATCGCCGCCAAACAGCAGGGTGTGCGTTCCCCAGCCATGATCGGTTCCTAAAGAACCGTTTTCGTAGATGGAGCGGCCAAATTCTGAAAAGGTCATGCCAAGCACCTTTTTTTCCAGGCCGCTGTTCCCGTAGGCCAGATCGTCGAAGAACGAACGAACGGCGCCGGAAACCCAGGTAAGCAGGTTGCGGTGCATATTCGCCTGTGCGCTATGGGTATCGAAGCCGGTGAGTTCCACCATGAATATTTTAGTGCCGAGGTTCCCTTTGATCAGGCGGGCCACGATGGCCAGTTGTTCGGCAAAGCTGTTGTCAGCGTAAGCGACATGGTTTCGACCTTTATTATACGCTTCCTGTATCACCTCGGCGTAACGGAAAGCAGCGTTGGCTGTCTGGCGTACAAAAAGCAGTTCCAGTTCGCGCGGGGAGGCCCCCAGCCCGGCAGTGGGAAACAATTGCCCGGTTTGAGCAATCTGGTAGAATTGTTGCGGGCTGCTCACCGAGAGCGCCATGTTCGCGCGATCGGACTCGAATACGAGGTTCGATTGCACGCCGATCTGCATGGCCGGTGGCACGGTGGGCGGCGCTTCCAGAAACGCCGCGTACTGATCGCTGAGATAGCGGCCGAGCCAGCCGGTCTGTTCTTTCACGTCGGGGTCGCTGGCGCTGGTGATGATGTCGGTAGAGCGGAAATGGCTGTAATTGGGCGGCTCGTAACCGACGTTAAAAATGACCTTCATCATACCCTTGTTCCACAAGGGCTGCAGGTCGTTGGTAAATTGTGGCATCCCGTATTCCGGGCTCAGCGCCCAGAGTTGGTTGTCGGGGATAGCGACCGAGGGGCGGAGGTTGTAATAATGGGAATTGCCGCGTTGCACCACGGTGTTCAGCCCATCGTTACCGCCGTCGAGGCGGAGCAGCACCAGAAAACGGTCGTCAGGGCCGTTGGCCAGGGCTGCCATGAGCGGCGAAGGCTGAAATGTACGGACGGGCAAACGGTTGAGCAACAGCCCCCCTACGCCCAGCAGCCCGGTAGCGGAAAGAAATTCACGGCGCGTCCAGCGCTCGTGTTCGAGATGGTGGGCCTCCCCGTCTTCAAGAGCGGCGCCGAAGCGAAGTGTATGTTTTTTGCACATGATATTTAGGTCGGTTGACTTGTTGCTGCCACGTTTACGAAACTTAAAAAGTTTCGTAAACGTCGGATCAGTTGAGCTGGAATTCGGGCAGTTTTACAAGGTACTTGATGAGGTTGACGATTTGCGCCGGGGCAGTGTCCCAGTTAAGGTTCCAGGAGCCATCGGCAAAATAATTTTCCGGTACGCCGGCTTTAAAATACCCGACGGCGGCGTTCAAGTGGATAGTATCCAGATTCTGGCCGGTAAAAAATTCCACCAAGGCAGCGGTGATCAGTTCGGGGTTATTGCTGTCGTTGGTGAGGTTTTTGGCCAGTGTGCGGAGGTTGTCCAGCAATTGGCTGTGCGAAGCCATGATCGTTGCCGTAATGGCGGCAAAATTCCAGCGGGTGGTCAACTCGCTTTCATTGAGCCAGGAACGGTGTTCGGGCCAGCCGGCCACATTCGGCGGTTCGAGCAATTCCTGCCCCAGATGCCGGGAATAAAAAGCGATTTCGCCAAAATAATCCGGATTGAAATTGTCGGGCGATTTGGCATCGGCCCACTTCAGAATGGGAAGGAGGGTATCCAGCGGACTTTTAATCCGCGCGTTGATAAATGCGTCTTCAAAAAAGTGTTCGCTTTTAAATAATTGTTTCAGTACGGGCAGGATTTCCCAGTTATTGTCGCGGAAAGTGGCAGCCAGCATTTCCACGACTTCCTGGTTGGGCTGGAAGTATAAAAAGTGTTTGTAAATTTTACCGGTAATGAATTTTGAAACCTGTTCGGGCCGTTCGGAAAAGATGAGGTAATGCGCCTCGTCGAAATTGAAATTTCCGGTTTTGCCAAAAATGGTTTTATTGCCGTTGTCAAAGTCAGACGCCTTGAAAGACGCCGGCAGGCAGCCGTTGAAATTGGCTTTCCAGCCCGTCAGCGCGCGCGACATTTCCACAACATCCAGTTGGGTATATCCGTTGCCTTCGCCCATGGTAAACAGTTCCATGAGTTCT
>JAKLJF010000761.1 GCA_023151335.1 Thermoanaerobaculia bacterium
TAAGATGATCTGCTGCCGGATAGACTTCGGGATTCAACCGGCCCCCCGGGGCGCCCAGGGCATCAGATAATCGTATGGGCCGTTTGGCTTTGACCACTATGGATACCAAAGGCTCCTCCGGATCATACTGCCGGGGAACACCGTTTACCACGGAAAAACGAAGCCTGCCGTCCGGCAAAAGCGCGGCATATTCGGGCAAAACACCGCGTATGTCTTTTATTTCCAGGGCTTCGGGGTCGAATTGCAGGGCCAGTTGCCAGCCGTTCAGGCGGATCGCCTCGGCCGGCAGCAGCGACACCAGGCGTTCTTCGCCGGCTTGCAGCCATGCATCGGTCGCCGTGACCAACAGGGGCGGGGCGAAGTCGCGGTCTTCGGCATTTCCGGAAAAGGAGGCATTGGAATTGGCGTCGCCCATTTTAACGCCCACAAAATTAAATCCCGTCAGGGTCTTGTCGTCCAGAAGGTTGGGAATAAAGAACCGGTAGGTATCGCGCACGGCGTCGTATGCGGTCAGGTTCAACGGATTGGCGAGGGGGCGGATGAAACGCCACACCGGTACGGCCGGGAAGGTGTCGTAGATGCCGAGAATCAGTTTCCGGATCTCGATGATATCGAAGGTGGTGATGGTTTTGCTCTGGTTAACGTCGGACGCCAGTACCTGGTAAAAGTCTTCCAGGGGTTGCTGGCCGAGGATATGTTTGTTGATCAGCACCAGGTCGAAAGTAGAGACTCCGGTGAGCGGATCACCGGAGCGCTGTGCGCGGATCACACCCGAGTAGGGTTTGTTCAGGGGTAGCCCGGTGTAGGTGGCGTTGAAACACGAATCAGTGACGTATTTTTGAATGGCGGGGTTTACCGGCAGGTTTTGCGTGGAATCCAGTTGAACCCGGACGGTATAGTTGCCCAGTTTAACGCTGTCAGGCGTATGCGCGCATCCTTGCAGATGAATATCCGCATTGATATTACAAGGGCATATTTCGGCATTGTCCTGTACCAGGACGTAGCTGTTGCACTGGTTGATCAGATTGCCCCCGTCCTTTACCCAGATCTCCAGCACGTGCAGGCCTTGTTCGCATTTGTCGAAACTGAGGGTGGTTGCTGTGGGAAACCCGGTGCCTGTGCCCGTCACCCGCATCCCTTTCTGTATCTGGTTGGCCGGCGTACAGTTGTCAGTGACGTTGAGGATAAAATCGTCCACTTCGAAGGTAGATTGGCATTCGGGGAATTCGAGGTTTTGCGTCAAACCGTTGATACATACCAGGTTGGGCGGGTTGCAGTCTTTGACGGTGATGAGGTAACTGCAATTGCTGTTGATGTTGCCGCAGTTGTCGTTGGCGCGCCAGCTGATGCGGTGCGTGCCAAGGGGTAGCGGGCCGTTCAGCGTATCGGCGGTCGACTGAATGTCCACCGAGCCATTGTTGCCGAGGTCGATTTTATAGGAATAATTGACGGTGCTGTTGTTACAGTTGGTGGCGACCGCTTGTTCGGTGGCAAATACGTTGCCTTCCGTACAACTGCCCGGATTCAGGCAAACAGTCATATTGGAACAGGGTGAGAGCCACACGATGCTTTGGGCACCCAGCGGACTGGCAAACAGGAACAGGAGGATGGGTACAAATCGTTGCATGTGTAATCGGCAGGTTTGTTGATGACAACAAGGATGATCCGCAGGCAAGGATTAGAAGGATGAGTACGGGAGCAGTTGGATGCTCCAAAAGTGAATGGTGGTTGTTTTTTAAAAGTAGGCGCAAAATTAGCGCCAATTTGTGCGGAACTGTTAAGGAAGCATGTTTTTGCTGAAAAAAAGCGTAATAAGGCGGGTTTTCTGCTCCCGGCCTGTCGTACCCCGCGGGGCAATGCTGTTGATTTAATACTACTTTGCCACTTTAAAACAGATGTCGATCCCGAGACTTCAGAAGAGACATCTGTTTTAAAGTGGCAAAGTAGTATTAAATCAACAGCATTGCCCTGCAGGGGCAGAGTCGATTGGTTCTGCCTGCAGGGGCAGCATTACCCGCCGCGCGGGAAATTGGCTTCGTCCTCGTCGACATGATCGGGTGGGTTAGTGCGCAGCACTTTAATAAAAAAATATGCCGTGACGCCAATGACGATGCCATTGGCAATAATCATCATTATAAGAGCGGAAGTCTTCATACCAGGTGATTTTAGTAGTGAAATACTGGCTAAAGGTTAATTTCTGACCACCGGAATCCTGCCTTCACGGTCGCGTTTATTTTGGGCAAGATACACCAGATAAGCGATAAAAGCAAATACCAGTACCAGTAAAATCCGGGCGCCGTTGACGAACAGAAGTTTGTCTTCCAGCAACGCGCGTTGTGCAGGATCGGTCGTAACAGCCAGTTGTTCGTAAATGGCTTTGTTGCTGATCTGATCCAGAATACCGCCCTCGCTCAGCAAACTGCCGAGGAATACGGCGATAAGAATAACCGGGGTGATGTATTTGATGACATATTTAAAAATGACCGGCACTTTCATATCGGCGTTGCGGGTGATTTCATCCCATGCCTTGTCGATGCCAAATACCCAGGCGAACAAGATGATCTCAAACATGGCAAATACGACGAGCGAGACGGTGCCCGCCCAGTAGTCGTACTCGTCGAACACGCCGTATTGAAAGAACAATACGGTGGGCAGACCGAGCAGCAACACACTAATGCCGAATGCCTAGGCTGCCCGTTGGCGGTTCCAGCCGAATTCGTCGCGCAGAAAACCCATAATGGGCGTTCCCATGGCGAGCGAAGAGGTAATGCCGGCAAAAAACAACAACCCGAACCAGGCCAGACCGGCGACAGCGGCCAATATCGGCCCCCATTGCTGGAAGAGGTACGGCAAGGTGCGGAAGCCAAGCCCGAGCCCGCCGGTTTGGGTGAGTTCCACCACGCGTTCGATGCCGAGGTACCCCACGGAGATCGGGATGAGAATAGCGGCGCCCAGGGTCACTTCCACGAATTCGTTCATCCAGCCGGCGCTCATGGCGTTGAGCGCCACATCGTCGCGGGAG
>JAKLJF010000762.1 GCA_023151335.1 Thermoanaerobaculia bacterium
AAAAACATCCAGTTTGCCGAGGGGCAGAATGGTGTCGAGGCGCTCCGGCGAGAGGGTATCGCTCAGGCGGTTGCTGGAAAACAAAACGCCCTTACGCCCATCCACCACGGCCACGCTGGCGTCGAGGTCGTCCCAAAAATCCTGGGTCAGGCGCTCGGTGTTCCGGTTGATGGTATGGTAAATGAACAGGTCGGAATAACCTTTCACGCAGGCTGAAAATACCAGGTCGATGGGGTTGATGAAATCCATACTGTACACCCGCTGGTATTCGGGCGAAAGAATGGCAGACTCTTTTTTCCCGCTGTTCACGTCAACGAGGGTAAAGTGAGCCACGTCGCGACGCTCGGACAGGACGGCCAGGCGTTGGTTGTCGGGGTGCCAGGCCAGGAGAGGGTAATTATAGTCGGTCGCCTGCAGGGCATTGCGGATACCGCCTTTCATGATCCGTTTGCGTTCGCCGGTTTTCAGTTCCTGCACCCACACGCGCCATTTGCCGATGTCGTTGCTGACCCAGGCCACGCGTTTGCCGTCGGGGCTGATCCGGAGTTGGGAAAGGGGCAGGTCTTTTTTATTTTTAAATTTGATCTGACCGGCGCCCTCCGGCTTTTTCATGCCTTTGACTTCGTCGCGGTATCGTTTGCGGAAATAATCCATCAGGGCGTCGGTGGTGCGGCGGTATCCGCCACCCAGGACGTAGAGGAAGCCGGCGTCGACGCTGCGGTTGATGCGGGTGAGGTAGAGCAGGTTGCTGATGGTGCCTTTGCCGAAATGCAAGGCAATGTAGTACCAGAAAACATGGCCGGCCAGGCGCGGATAATCTTTGGCCAGTTTGTCGAAAGTTTCATATTTACCCGACAGGAGCAGGTCGCGCAGTTGGTTGTCGTGGGTGGTGTTCCAGTCTTCGCCACAATAGGCCGTAAGGCCCACGGTGTACCAGCCGGGGAGGTTGAGCAGCACGGCATTTTGCACGATTTCCTGCAAATTGGCGCCAAAAAGCATTGAATTGAGCAGCACCCCGGCGGCGCCTTCGCGAATCTGGGTGCGCAGATGCCGGTGGTCGCCGTTGAAATACACGAATATTTTATTGCCGATCACCTTGGTTTCGCCGGCCCGCATGACGAACAGTTCGTCTTCGCCGATATTGCTTTGTTTCAGGTCGGTGACGTCGCTGAACACCAGCAACTCGATCTTGTCCGACATCTGGTGCTCCAGCATTTGACGGATGTAGACAAAATCGTATTCGGCCATTTGCAGGGCCGACTGGGCGATGTTGCGCGCGTCGCCGTACCAGTAGGTGTCGAAATAGGGCGTTTCGTAATGCATCCACTCGTCGAACTGCCGGTGATACTGCACCCGGTTTTTGCCAAAAGAGGTTTGGGAGGTGGTTTGCGCCCACAGGGTAGCAGGCAGTGAACAGCAGGTAGCGATCAAAAGGCAGCAGGCAGCAGACGGTAGGAAGCGGAACTGTGCGTGTCGAAGTAGGCAGTACATGTGATGCCGGATTTTGTGTAAAAATGGGGAGTTTTTGGCAAACGACAATGCCGTGGAGTAGCAAAACGTTTCGGAGGGGAAAAGATTTTACCCGTCAAAGTTTAAGCACTTATAAGGCGAAAGTATTAATTTGCGCCATGACAAACGAACAACGCCCCAAAATTGAACTGCAACAAACTCCGGCCGACCGGATCCTGGAAGGCGTGGCCGCGGCCGGGCTGATCGTTCTGTGGGTGTTGCCGGCAGCGTATTACAACGATCTGCCCGACACCATTGCCACCCACTTCAACGCTGCCGGCGAGGCCGACGGCTACGGGCCCAGGATCACCCTCTGGTTGTTGCCGCTCATCGGGCTGGGACTTTATATCGGGCTGACACTGGTCAACCGCTATCCGCGGATTTTTAATTACCCGGTAAAAATCACTCCCGAAAATGCGGAGCGGCAGTATCAACTGGCCACCCGCCTAATCCGGATGCTGAAAACCGGGATTATGTGGTTGTTCACGTACCTCTGCTGGTTGATTGTCAACTCGGCTTCGTCGGGTCAGGCAACGCTGAATCCGGTTTTTTTATGGATCGTTATGGGGAGTGTATCCGGCATGATCATGTGGTATATGTGGCGGGCATTCAGTGGGAAGTGAGTAAATCCCTGTATAAAGCAATTTATTTTCTCACCGTTCAACTCCTTTACGATGAAACAATTCTGCTCAGGCGCCGCATTGACCGCGCTGTTGCTTTTCAGTTTCTCTTTTGAAAAACCGCAAAGGGCCCCTGGCGTGGCTGCCGAGCCTTTTATAGGTGAAATCATGCTCTTTGCCGGCAATTTCGAACCGAAAGGCTGGGCCTTTTGCGACGGCAGGCTGCTGCCGATCGCCCAACACACGGCCCTGTTCTCCATCCTCGGCACCACCTACGGCGGCGACGGCAAAACCACTTTCGCCCTGCCCGACCTGCGCGGACGGGCGCCCATCGGTCAGGGCCAGGGGCCGGGACTATCCAATTACAGCCTGGGCGAAATGGGCGGACAGGAAACCGTAACGCTGACCGTCGGCCAAATGCCGGCGCACAACCATGCCTTTTCGGATGCCGGCCAGCAACCCTCGGGAGAAGCAGTGCGGGTACAAACCGGTTCCAGTCAAACGAAAATCCAGCAAACCACGGGCAGTTCCAATTCAGGCGTCACCCAGAACACGGGCGGCAGCCAGCCGCACGAGAACCGGCAGCCATACCTGGGCGTGAATTACGTGATTGCGTTGCAGGGGATCTTTCCGTCGAGGAATTGAACGGCTTTATATTTGGCGACCCTCCGTGCTCCCGCGAAGCGGTTAAAATTCATTGAGCATGCAAAAATACGCTACCACCCGGCTCAAAACACAACTCCAAAAAATAGGCTGGATCATGACAGCCTGGACAATCATTTCCATTTTGCAGTTCTACTTCGGTTATAACGTGCTCAAACAATTTGATTGCGTCCCACAGGGTCAGCCCATCTCGAATTATATTATCACCAATATTTTAATGAGTCTGTTG
>JAKLJF010000763.1 GCA_023151335.1 Thermoanaerobaculia bacterium
CCCGCCGACACCGTCTTCCTGACGGCGTCTACCTGCGATCCTGCACTGGCGGGAACTTTTGTGGTCACCCTGACGAACCAGGCAGGGTGCGATTCCATTGTGACCACCGTCGTGACGCTTTTACCTGCCGACACCGTCTATCAGACGGTGTTTACCTGCGATTCGAGCAGCGCCGGCGTGGTCACCCAGGTATTCACCAACCAGGCCGGCTGCGATTCAACGGTCGTCACCACTTCCATTTTTGATCCGACACTGATCGACATTACCATTTTAGACAGCACCACCTGCGATCCCGCGCTGGCGGGCACCACCCAAACCCTGCTTCAGGGCACAGACGGTTGCGATTCGCTGATCGTGCTCACCCGGACGCTTTTACCCAGCGATACCATCATCGTCACCGCGTTCACCTGTAACCCTGCCAACGCGGGGATCTTTATCACGGTGCTGCAAAACCAGTTCGGCTGCGACTCGGTATTGATCTCCGAAGTGATTTTTGACCCATTCCCCTGTGCGCCGGCCATCTCGCTGAGCAGTACCAATGCGCGATGCAACGGCGCCACCGACGGCAGCCTGCTCCTGCAAATCCTGAACGGCCAACCGCCTTTACAGTATAACTGGGCAGGCCCTGCCGGATCGACCGGGAACGGACAGATCACCGGCACCGGCACACCGTTAGCGATCAATAATTTGCCGGCCGGCACTTACACGATCACCGTCACCGACCCGGCCAACGGGGCTTTCTCCACGGCAACCGCCACTGTGGGTCAGCCGCCGGCAGTGAGCGTCGTTGCAACGGCTCAAACCATATACAACGGTTACGCCGTTTCCTGTGCCGGCGGCGCCAACGGTAACATCAACGGCGCCGCAACCGGCGGCACCCCACCGTATCAGTTTAGCTGGAACACCGGCGACACGGGCGCGACGCTCGACAGCGTGGGCGCGGGCGCCTACAACCTGGTAGCCACCGATGCCAATGGCTGTACCGGCCAGGCATCTGCCACACTGACGGCCCCGCCCCCCCTCAGCTTCCTGTTGTCGGTAGACCGGCCCGATTGCGGCGACTCCCTCGTAGACGCCTCCATCACGGCCGCCGGTGGGGTGCTGCCCTACACGATCGCCGTGGACGGGAATGTCATTCCGGGTACCATGCCCTCGCTCGGAAGCGGCGCGCACGTCATAACGCTCAGCGATGCCAATGGCTGTACCTCCGACTCCAGCGTCAGCCTGAATTTGCCGCCGGTGCCGCTGATCTTCCTGCCACCCGACACGAGCGTGATCTGGGGACATCCCGTGCGCATCGAAGCTACGACCAACCTGGGCAACTGGGATGTACTGAGCTGGCAACCTTTGCCCGATACGAGTTGCGCAGACTGTTTGGTGCAGGAATGGACGCCCGCGCAATCACAACAAATTACCGTGACCATTCAGGACACGTTCGGCTGTACGGCACGGGCCGTCATCCGGGTATTGGTGGAAAAGGTTACCGAACTATATGTCCCGAACATTTTCAGCCCCAACAACGACGGCGTACACGACCTGTGGCAGGTGAACGCCGGCCCTTCCGTCAGGGAAATCGAGGAAGTACGGGTGTACGACCGCTGGGGCAACCTCCAATATGAATGGCTCAACCCGACCGATCCGAACAGCTGGCCGGGGTGGGATGGCGCCACGCGGGGGAAAAAGGCGGAAGTAGGGGTTTATGTCTATTATATGAAAATAAAACTGGTGGACGGTACGACTACCCTTATAGAAGGAGATGTTACGATTGTGGAACGGTAAGAGGCTTTGTTCTGTCCTGTTTTTTATACCCGGCAGTAAGTGCTTTGCGAAAAAGGACTCAGATTTTCACGTAAATTTTCTTACGGTACAAAACCAGGCAAACCAACCAGCAGATCAGCAGGAAGGTCAGCGCAAAAAGCAGCGACCCGAACGCACCGGCGTCGACAGGTTTGAAAACGTGGGTATAAATCCAGCCGAAAAGCGATACTTCTTCGCCGCCGGTTTCATACCATTTGATCTTAAGCAGCGTTTTGGTCAGTAAACCCGCCAGCACGTAGGCAAACAGGGGATTAGCGCCAAAAACCAGGAAAAACGTCGCATACCGCCGTCCGTTGGCAATATCCAGCGCCCAAACGCTGAACGCCAGCAGGATCATGGAAATGCCGCCGGTGTACAACACAAAAGAGCTGGTCCACAGGCTTTTATTGATGGGGAAAAAGATATCCCACACCAGGCCGGCAATGGCCAGCACACAGCCCCAGAGCAGCAGATCGCGCACGGCCCCGGATTTTTCCTCCTGATGCCGTTGCATCAGCTGACCACTCCACCAGCCAAGCAACACCGTAACAATAGCCGGAAGGGTGCTCAGAATGCCTTCCGGATCGAAAGGAATTCCTTTGCCTCTCCACATGTGCTCAGGCCCCAGTACGTCGAAGTCGAAACGCCGCACCAAATTATGTACGAGGCTGTAAGGATCTTCCAGCGGAGGGCCCGACCAATACAACAATCCCCAATAACCCAGTAACAGCGCGGCGGCCGCGCCCATCAACCAGCGGCCAGGCAGTATCAGGGCAAGCAGGGCAGCCAGGCCATAGCCCAGGGCCAGGCGTTGCAGCACGCCCATGATGCGCACCTTGTCCCAGTCTTCCAAAAAGTTGGGAAATTTCGCCAGTAAGAGTCCCAGGATAAACAACAGCAGGGTGCGGCGCAGTATTTTCCAGCCCAGGGTTCCGTTCAGCCGGCGTCCGTATTTTTCAAAGGAAAACCACATCGACACCCCAATGATAAACATAAATGAGGGGAACACCAGGTCGGTAGGCGTACAGCCGTGCCAGTCGGCGTGCAACAAAGGCGCATAAACGTGGCTCCAGGTGCCGGGCGTGTTCACGATGAGCATCAGGGCTATGGTGAGGCCCCGGTAAAAGTCGATGGAGAGGTAACGCATGGAGACCGTTGATTTGTTGATTCGTTGATTTGTTGATTCGTTGATTTGTTGATTTGTTGATTTGAGCGGT
>JAKLJF010000764.1 GCA_023151335.1 Thermoanaerobaculia bacterium
GTGTTTGCTTAAAACGGGTTTAACGGGTTTAACGGGTTTAACGGGTTGAACGGGTTTAACGGGTTTAACGGGTTCGGATACTCTTGGTCTTCCCCGGTAAGGATGCCAAGGGTATCCGAACCCGTTAAACCCGCTCAACCCGCTCAACCCGTTAAACCCGTTAAACCCGTTCAACCTCCTTTCTCAACCCGTTCCATTAATCGCGAGGTGATCCGCAGGAAATCCATTTCCGTGATAATGCCCACGAGTTCCTTGCCTTTTACCACTGGCAGGCAACCGATCTTGTTGCCCTGCATTTTTCGCATGGCATCCATAATAGAGGTGTCGGGATTGACGGTCAGCGGTTTTTCGATCATGATATCTTTAACCGTCGTTAGTTTGGTATCATGCATTTTATTCACTCTGGCGAAGTGCCGCAACAACAACCGGGAAGAGACCAGTCCGACCAGTTCGCCTTTGCTGTCTTCCACGGGCATATAGCGGATGCGGCGCCAGTTCATGATCTCGGCTACGAGCTCTATCAGATCGTCGCGTTGAACAGTGAACAGGTCTGTCGACATAAATTCTTCCACTTTTAGTTTGGAAGGTTGCCAGTCTTCGAGGTCCGATGCGGTCGTTTCCTTCCAGGTATGCACGGGTTTGTTTTGTTTTTGATTTTTAATGATAGCGGCGGTAATACAAGTGACGGCCTCGTCGTTGGTCACTTCATTTTTGAGCGCGGTGAAGGAACGCAAAGCCCAGCGGGCGCCGGTCTTGTGTTCCCGCGCGCGGGCTTCTATAATATCCAGGTATTTTTTAATGTCAGCTTTTTTCACATTTTGATTTTGGAGTCCTTCTTTGGCAAGTGGCAGGAGTTCTTTGAGGATCAATTCGGGCGCCGGTACTTTTTTATCTTTAAACCAGTTGAACGTACTGTCTATCCCGAATTTTGCCGCTTTAATAAAATTGTCGCGTGCGTCGTCAAAGCTGATGAGTTTAGTGATATCGCCGTATTGTTGGCTCATGCCCACCATCATGCCCAACCAGAACGCAGCGTTAGCCGCGGCGTCCACGGCCGTGGGCCCGGCGGGCATGACGCGGTTTTCTATGCGCAGATGTGGTTTGCCGTTGGGTGAAATACCGTAACAGGGGCGGTTCCAGCGATAGACGGTAGAATTGTGGATTTGCAGGGCGCGCAGCTTGGGCACTTTGCCTTCCTGTACCATTTTCAGCGAATCTTCTTCTATTTTACCGGCCAGCAATACGCGGAAGCGGCTGATATCTTCCTTATATATCTGTGTAATATCGCCCTGTAGCCAGCCGGAGCCGAAATTCACGCGGGGCAAACGCTCGCGCATGTGATCGGAGGTGGTGCGGGTATCGAGGCTTTGCTGGAACAGCGCGATCCGGGTTTCATGCCAAAGACGGCGTCCGAACACCAGGGGCGAATTGGCCGCTATGGCAATAGTTGGGGCAGCCAGCGTTTGGGCTATATTATACATTTTTACAAACGACGCCGGCGACACTTGCAAGTGTACCTGAAAACTGGTATTGCAGGCTTCCAGCAGCGGTGAATCGTGTTTTACCAATAATTCATCGACACCTTCCACTCTTAATTCAAAAGCGGTGCCCAGCAAGTGTTTCTGAATAGCAGCCATCAACGCATAGTAGCGTTCGTTGGGGGTCAGGTTTTGCATTTCGAGGTCGTGTTTGCGCAGGGTGGGCAATATACCGCACAATACAATGGAAGCGTCCATCTCATCGAGCACGCGCTGAATCCTGCCCAGATAATCCAGGTTTTCTGCTTCCATTTGGCTGATGCAATCGCCCGTAAATTCCCGGGGCGACAAGTTCGTTTCCAGGTTGAACTTGGCCAATTCTGTCACGCACCAGGGTGCATCGGTTAGTCTGGACAATACTTCAAGGTTGATCGTGGCGGGTTTGTACGTTTTATTGTGTACCAGGCACATCTCCTGTTCGGCGCCAATGCGGGTGATATCGCTTTCGAACCAGTTATTTTCGAGCATATACTCGAAAGCCTGTACGTCATCGAGCAAATGCCGCACGAAATCCAGCATTTCGTGGTGGCTCTCTACCGTGGTAACTTTTTGAAATCCCATCTGTTGCGTTTGTCTTGGTCAGTGAGCAGTGAATTAGAACGGGCAATATTATTCCTTTTGTTTAAAAGTAACAAAAGATGTCCGGGA
This sequence comes from Thermoanaerobaculia bacterium, assembly GCA_023151335.1. GTDB lineage: Bacteria > Bacteroidota > Bacteroidia > Chitinophagales > Saprospiraceae > M3007. The sequence goes on from JAKLJF010000764.1 coordinate 2,187, forward strand.
GAAACTGCATGCACTTCTCCCAACCCTGCCAGCTGGTCAGTTCAGGATGAACGGGAAGCCCCACGGGGCCGGAAATTTTTTATTACACTTAAAGGATAAAATTGGAAACCCGTTTGCTCCTTAATCTTAAAAAGTATTTCTGAGGTCTCCTGATATTAGATAGGGTGATCATTCAGCCAATATTTTTTTATCTGAAACGTTTATAGAATTAAGCTGAAAGTTTTTATGCGTTATTTGTTTAATATATTGATTTTCAATGAATTGCAACAAAAATTTCCTTGCGCGCTGAAAATTAAAATTACTATAAAAAATTATTTTACATTTTTTTGCGCACAAAAAGATATAAAATGGAAACAGATGTTGCAATTTTGCATTTGCAGAAAGACGATCTGCTGAAAGAAGTTATTCAAACGACCAATCTTGCTCCCCTCACGCCATCCGGAAACGTTTACTTTGACTTATTGGAATCTATCGTCTCCCAACAACTCAGCGTAACTGTTGCCAATACCATTTTTCAACGGTTTTGCCTGTTGTTTCCGGATAACAATCCAAGTCCCGAATTACTGAAATCAATGGATATAAACCTGCTTCGCGCAGCCGGTCTGTCCAATCAAAAAGCAGCCTATCTGAAAAACGTGGCAGGTTTCACTTTGGAAAACGACTTGGAGAACTATTTCTGGAATAAGCTGACGGATCAGGAGGTGGTATCCTTACTCACAAAGATAAAAGGGGTGGGGCAATGGACCGCCGAAATGATCCTCATCTTCACTTTAAACCGGCCCGATGTGTTTCCTGCCGACGATTTGGGTATTCAGCAGG
>JAKLJF010000765.1 GCA_023151335.1 Thermoanaerobaculia bacterium
CTCCCTGCAAATTGGGCAACACCACTACCTCGAATTCGTTGGGACGCGTCACCAGTTTCATCGCCAGGTCGTCCACAATCACGTCGTTAGCAGCTATACCGGGGTAATCTTTGGCCACTTCATAAAAACATTCCAGGAAAAGGCCGTCTGTGATTTTCATGATATTTGCCTTATGACCGCAGGTAACTTTACGGGCTCCTTTTTTACGAGCCATTTCAAAAGTATACCGGTGCACCTGCAGGGAACCCGGTCGTGTAATGAAACGCCGGCACAGGGCTACGTCGGCGGTGAGCATGTGTTCGATGCCCCCATAAGTGTCTTCGATATTTTCGCGCACAATGGTAATGTCAATGGGAATTCCTGCCCTGGAAAATACGGTTTCAACTCCGTGCAGCGATTTGAATACCCTTTTGTTGGCATACGTATTCCAAACCTTGCGCGCCGTAACGTTTATACTTTTTACGCCCTTCCCTTTGGGCGTTTCCATCGGCCCCTTGAATAAAATGCCCCGATGTTCGATCGTTGAACGGGCTTCCGGCGTCATGCCGGTAGAATGCCCCTGATCAAAGATATGGCGGCCCATATCAACAAATTCATATTCAAGAGGAACGCCGGCGGCATTAAAAATCCGTAATACGGCATCCATAATTTCGGGGCCTATCCCATCCCCTTTGGCAATTGCAACAGGTAAGTTCATGTGAATTTGATTTTTGAGGCAAAATTAAAAATACTCCTTCACATAAAAGTAATACTTTTATAAAAAGTATATTTACACTTATTCACTTTTCAAACATACCGTACCCATTCTGAAAGTAAACCCTATCTTCGCGCCAATTTTTCACCAAACGACCCCCCTTTAATAATTATGATCGATCTTTTAACCCAGTTTTTTGATTTCATCCGCCACCTCGACGTCCACCTCGAAAACATCATGCGCGAATACGAGGTGATGACTTACCTGATACTGGCCCTGATCATTTTTTGCGAAACGGGTCTGGTGGTTACGCCGTTCCTGCCCGGCGATTCGTTGTTGTTCGCCGCCGGAGCCATTACCGCCAAAACGGGCATCCTGAACGTCTGGCTGCTCATTCCGTTGCTCTTTGCCGCCGCCATCCTGGGCGACAACACCAACTACTTTTTTGGAAGATACCTCGGCACCAAAGTATTTACCCGCGACTATTGGTTCCTGAAACGGCAATACATCGAACGCACGCAGGAATTTTACGAAAAATACGGCGGCCGTACCCTGGTCATCGCGCGTTTTGTGCCCATCGTGCGCACCTTTGCGCCCTTCGTGGCCGGCGTGGGCGACATGACCTACCGGCGCTTTATCGGCTATTGCCTCGGCGGCGGCATTGCCTGGGTCACCAGCCTGACGCTGGCCGGTTACTTTTTCGGTCAGATCCCGATTGTAAAAAACAACTTTGAGATCGTCGTTTTCGGGATCATCGGCGTGTCCGTGTTGCCGATTTTTGTGGAGTTTGTACGGGCGAAGGTGAATAAGGGAAAGGCGGCGTGAGCGAAACACCTACAATCCTACCTTCTTCGCTCCCTTCCCGCTTTCCATATATCCCCTGATGATCCGCGCCGCATCGGGGTCGGAGTAGGGCTTTTTGGCCATTTCCAATAATTCGGCGGCGTTATACGCCTCGCCGGCATCGATAAAACAATAGCCCGCAAACTGCCCTTCCCGCACCGCCACGACCGCTTGTTCGCCCTCCTGCCGGCCGCTTTCCACAAGCAGGAAAGTGCCGGGCAGGCCGCGCGATAAAAGGGCCATCGCTTCATCTACGCGGGCGTTGTACGATTCCGGCGGCTCTTCACCGACGCAGGCGCCGAGGCATTGTTTGATGGTGTAATGGAAACAGGCGTGTTCTCGGTTGTCGAGGTGACAAAGCCGTTCACAGAGCTGGAACTGGCGCCGCACGCTGTCGAGCCAGGCACGGGCGCTGGTGAGTTTTGGAAAATCGGTCACCAGTTCCAGTTGCCGCATGTTGCGTTTGGAGCGTTGCCCGGCGGCGAGGCAGCGGTAGCCGCGCTGGTCGGTGTAGGCGAATACGCAGGCGGAAAACTGCCGGATCCGGAGCGCCCGGTTGACGGCCGGTTGCAGGCGTTTGATCTCGGCGCTTTCGAGCAGCAGGGCTACCAGTTCGCTGCCCGTGATCTCGAAACTGAAATCGGCCACGCCCGCGCGCAGTTTTTCGCCTTTGGGCGATTGGTCGGCAAAGTGTTCGAACAGGCGTTTGCGGATGTTGAGGCTTTTTCCCACGTAAATCACCTCGCCGCGCTCGTCGTGCAGGTAATATACGCCACAGGCCTCGGGCGCGGCGTGCAGGCGGTCGAGGGTGATGTTTTGCGGGAGTTTGGTTTCCCGCACGCCGTGGTTGACCAACGTTTTCAGGCTGTCTTTGCCGGTTTGTGCGGCCAGAATACGTTCGAATATCTGCACCGTTGCCAGGGTATCGTCCAGCGCCCGGTGGCTTTTATCGGCGTAAATGCCAAAGTGCTGTTTCAAATTGCCCAGGCTGTAACTGGTCAGACCGGGGAAAACCTTGCGCGACAAACGTACGGTGCAGAGTTGTTTGCGGGTGTAGGTGTATCCAAGCCGGGCAAATTCTTCCCGGATAAAACTGTAATCGAACGACACGTTGTGGGCCACGAAAATAGCGTCCTCGGTCAGCTCTACAATTTGTTTGGCTACTTCGTAAAACTTCGGCGCATGGGACACCATCTCGTCGGTGATACCGGTCAGTTGGGTGATGTTCCAGGGGATGCTGCGTTCGGGGTTGACGAGCGTGGAAAACGTATCCGTCACCCGCGCGCCGTCGTGCAGCACGATGGCAATTTCGGTGATCCGTTCATAGCGGGCCGTGCCGCCCGTCGTTTCAACATCGATAATGGCGTATTTTGGCATCGGAAAAAATGCTGACCTTAGCAAAGGCAAATGTAAAACATTTCGTTTTCAAAATACACAATATACCGCAACACTTCGTTTTGCTCTCTA
>JAKLJF010000766.1 GCA_023151335.1 Thermoanaerobaculia bacterium
GATATTCTTCACCATTGAGGTGCGAATACTTTTGGGCTATTTTCATTTTCCGTTTCCATTTAGTTCAAGTTGCAGCCACTCTTTCGGCACCTGGGCCACCTTGTCCGTTTTTGAAGGGGTATGTATCGGTTTGGCAATTGAACGGATTTTAAGGCGGCCTTCATTCAGATCCCGGATACGTTGTCTGGCCACGGAGCAGTACTGTTCATCGCGGTCAATGCCGACCCCATTTCTGTTATTTTTGATCGCTGCAATTACCGATGATCCCACGCCTGCAAATGGGTCCAGCACCCAACTACCTTCGTCCGTTAAGGCTAAAACACAGCGTTCTACCAATTCTATAGGAAATTGACAGGGATGTTCTGTTTTTTCCGGGTGATTGGATTTCACATTAGGTATATCCCAAAGTTCCTTTTCCCAATCCTGCGCCACGATTTCCCAAATGTCGGATGGGTTTTTGCCCAGGGGATTTCCGGAAGGTTTGCCCTTGTTCGGCCCTTTAAAATGCCGTTTCCCCGGGTATTTGGACGGCACCCTGACATTATCGAGATTAAAAATGTAGTCGTCCGTTTTGGTGAACCACAAAATCGTCTCGTATCGCCCGGAAAAGCGGTTGGAAGCGTGAAGGCCGTGCCCGAAATGCCAGATAATGCGGTTACGCAGTTTCAGGCCGTATTTTTTAAATATTTGATAATAAAAAATATCCAGTGGAAAGACCTCGCCTTTATCCACAAAATTACCTACCTGCCAGCATAAACTGCCTCGTTCGGACAATACCCGTACGAGTTGTTGAATGATTGCCTCCTGGGTTTCCAGGTATTTCTCGATAGACGTTTTTACCTCGTAAGATTTGCCGATGTTATAAGGCGGAGATGTGATGATGAGATCGAATTTCCCATCCTCGAATGCTGAAACGACCTTCAGGGCATCGCCCTGCCGGACCTGATAGTCCACTGATGGCGAAATGTAATCGAATAAAGGTTCTTTAACGCCCATATTTTTGGAAAAATTCGTTGTTAACCGGATACAATTTGCGAAGGTAGTTCAGGTTATTTAAAAACCCAATTTTCAAACAAAAAGTTTTTCACACGTCAATTATGCCCGCCCGCCGCATCTTCCATATCCTGTTCCTCCTCCTGCTACTCCCGGCACTTATTTACCTGCTGCAATTCAACTGCCGGCTGTACCATAGCCCGGAATTCGGGCAGACAACGGACGGCCGGGTGAATAAAACCCTCCTCAAGCAGCTGTACTTCCTCCGGGGTGCCCTTGAAGCGGGCGCAGGAGAGGAAATGCAAAACGTGTACCCGGAAGGTTTTTTGTTTATCCATTGTCTGTACGGACTGGCCTGGTGTAACGCGCTCAAATCTTTGCCGCCCGGATCCGACATATTTCAGGATGGTTTTCGGGAAATCACCAAAACCCTCGTCCGGGTGCAATCGGAAGACGCCAGGGCCATCTTCAACCGGGATTTGCCACTCGAATACGGCGCCTTCTACCAGGGCTGGAGCAATTACCTGCTCGGCCAGAAACTGGCCCTGCAAAATCCTTCGGCCCGCGATACCGCGGATGTCCGTTTATTCCGGTTCAATTGCCGGAAAATAGCCGCCGCATACGAAGCCGCATCCACGCCTTACCTGGCTTCCTATACCAACGGTACCTGGCCCGCCGATAATGTGCTGTGCATCGCTGCGCTGGCCTTGCATGATCGCTTGTTCCAGCCTGAATTCCGCCCCTTGATACCGCGATGGCTGGAAGGGGTGAAGTTGGGCCTCGACCCCGGAACGGGCCTGATCCCGCACGAAGTATCGCCCAACGGCGAAACGGCAGGCGGCGCGCGCGGCAGTTCGCAAAGCCTGATGCTGATTTTACTCGCAGAGATCGACACGGCGTTTGCCGCCCGGCAATTTGAAATTTACCTGAAACATTTTCTCGATTACCGTTTCGGCTTGCCCGGCATCCGCGAGTACCCGGAAGGCGCTGCGGGCAATGGCGATATCGACTCCGGGCCTGTCATCTGCGACATTGGCGGCGCAGCGTCTATTGTTGGAATCGGTACCGCGTCGCGCCTGGGACAGCCCGGTCTGGGCATTCAAATCAGGAATGCCGTGGAAGGCATCGCGCTGCCGCTGGAAAATGCAGAGTCCAAATGGTATTTTACCGGAAAAGCCCCAATGGCCGATGCCTTCCTGGCATGGGCGCACTCGCTTTCGCCGGCGCCCGACCCACCAGAATCTGAAAACTGGCGTTGGGTCTTTCACGGGTGGAGCCTGCTGGCCTCCCTGTGCATGCTGGCGTTTTATCGCCTGTTGTCGCGGCTAACCGGATAGACCGCCCCCCCTACCCGTTGCACAAATCCTGCAAATCCGAATCTTTACCGAACACCACCAGCACATCGCCCTGGCGGACAATGGTTTCGTTGGACACCAGGCCCAGCGACTTTTTGGCGACGGTCGTTTTACCCAGGAAATTGGTTTTTTCTTCCTGCCGCAAGATGGTCACCACGAACATATCCCCCTCGGCGGGCAGGTTGATCTCGCCCAGTTTTTTGCCGATAAAAGCCTTTGGCGCGTCCACCTCGATGATTTCATACGTGTCGTCGAGCGGGAACGCCAGCAGGCTGCCTTTCATCGAAAATCGTTCGGCCAGCTGGTTGGCGTAGGATGCCTCGGGGTTGATGATCTCAAACACGTTCATCGTTTCGAGGATAGCCGTGTGGATGTAAGAAATGCCGCGGGCAATGATCTTTACGTCCGGATAGTGGCGAGCGAGGCGCCTACATCCTCGCCAATACTGACCACGGCGTAGTCGGCCTCGTCGATGGGAATTTGGGTGATGTTTTGCTCCTCGGTGGTATCGGTACACACCACGTAGGTCAGGTGTTCCTGCAACTGGGAAGTGTGCTCCGAACTATTGTCCACGCCGATAACCTCGTGGCCTTCTTCGATCAGGCGTTTGCCCAGGCTGGAACCGAAGTTGCCGAGGCCGATGATGACGAATTTC
>JAKLJF010000767.1:0-533 GCA_023151335.1 Thermoanaerobaculia bacterium
TGAATATCGCCCGACTGGTTGAAGAAGAAGGCATCACTCTGGGTTAGCTCCATTCGTCCGACGAATTTGTCGTCGGACGAATACAACCCAGACAATGGCCCTCACCCCGCCAGCAAAACTTACTCGTCCGACGACGAATTCGTCGGACGAGGCCGAGTTCAGGCAAACCGCTTTGCATCCCGCATGATCAAATAATTCGCCACCCACCCGTACGCCAGCGCGCCGATACCGAACACACCGAGTCCGATCTCGGTGAGCCCGTCAATATTCAGTCCGTAACCTATAGCAGGAACTACCAGCCCGGCCACTGCCAGCACACCCGCATACCAGCCCAGCGATCTGCGCGCCGAACCGCCGGGCCGTGTGGAATACATGCCGCCGACCGGAATCAGCAACACGAACAATACCGTGCCGCCCAGGATCAGCGGACTGCTGTTGAGCAGAAATCCGGCCAGCATGGTCAGAGCGGCGGCGGCCAGGCAGAAGCCCGTCAGGGAACTGCCTTGCCTTTCGTCGTCTGTTAGGGCGTGTTT
>JAKLJF010000767.1:543-2997 GCA_023151335.1 Thermoanaerobaculia bacterium
GATCAGCGGCATCAGGAAGGGCTGCAGGCCCGGATTATCCCTCGAAACCGTGCGTATGATCCGGAAAGCCACGTACGCCCCGATAATCACCAGCCACTGCTTGCCCTCGGAGAGTTTGTTCATCCAGAGAAAATAGCGCAACACGACGCGGTAAAGCGGATTTTTTGCCTTGATCGACTCTTTGAGTCCTTCCTGAGCGTGTTCGTTGGTGGGATCGATGCGCAGGGCTTCCATGAAGGACTTTTGCGCATCAGCGTAATTGCCTTTTTCCACGGCCACCCAGCCTTTGTTGGCATGCGACCAGGAGTTTTCCGGGTTTTTATACAAGGCCGAATCCACCGTGTTGCCGGCTTCGGCGGTGCGGTTGAGTTTTACCAGCGTCATGGCCCGCAGGTTGACGAGCGTTTCGTGTTCGGGTTCCAGTTCGAGGCCTTTTTCCACGTTGTGAAGCGCCAGGTCCCAGTTCCGCTCGTGGTATTCGATTTGGGCCATCAGATGGTACAGTTCCGCCGAGTCCGGCGCCAAATGCAGGGCGGCCCGCACGGTTTCCCGGGCTTTGTTCACCTGGTTATTGAACAGCCAGGCGTATCCCAATACAAAAAGGTAGTAGGGATGATCCGCTTCCAGGGCCACGGCCTGTTGGGCGGGTGAGAGGGCGTCGGCGTATTTGTCCTGCCGGATGAGGCACCAGGCCAGCGCCGCCAGGGCGCCGGGGTGTTCGGGCGCTTCGGACAGGGCCTGGCGGATTTTCTTTTCGGCTTCTGCCGGGCGGTTGGTTTCCAGGAGCAATTCTGCCTGTTTCAGGAGTTGATCGACCATAAGGGAATGATGAATGTTGAATGTTGAATGATGAATTTCCAAACCACTGCATGACTATGGGATGGTCAATCATTCGACCTGATTTGTCTTTGATTGTTGCCTGAGATTGGAGTCGGTGTGTTAACGTTTTAGTTTCAGGTATTGAAGAATGTCGTCGTACAAGCCGGCCTCGTTGGCAAACAGGGCGTAATTTTTAGCCGTATTGAACCACTCTTTGGTTGTCGCCTTTTGTTTGGCCGCGGCGGCGGCCAGGTCGGCAGTGCGCAGGGGGGTGGGCACGCCGTTGCGCATGGCTTCTTCCAGTTTGGCTTCCACGGCAATGTCGATGAGCGCTTCGAGGTCGGCGCCGGAAAATTCGGGCGTTTTGCGGGCAATGGCGGCAAAATCGATGGCTTCTGCCGGTTTGCCTTTCATTTTGATCGATAAAATAGACTCCCGCGCCGTTTCATCAGGCGGCGGCACAAAAATGATGCGGTCGAAACGGCCGGGCCGGCGGAAGGCCGGGTCGAGGTGCCAGGGGGCGTTGGTGGCGGCGAGGATGAGCACGCCGTCGTTGTCGCCTTCCATGCCGTCCATTTCAAGCAGAAACTGATTGATGAGCTGTTTGCCTGCAGAGTGGCGCATGTCGTTGCGGCTGGCGCCGAGGGCGTCCACCTCGTCGAAGAACAAGACGCAGGGTTTCAGCGAACGCGCTTTTTCAAAAATGGCATGCAGGTTTTTTTCCGAGTTGCCGATCCACATGTCGAGGATATCGCTGATACCGACGGGGATGAAGTTGGCGTTCACTTCCCCGGCGGTGGCGCGGGCCAGGTGCGTTTTGCCACAGCCCGGCGGGCCGTAGAGCAGGATGCCGCCGCCGATCTTTTTGCCGTAGGCTTTGTACAGGTCGGCGTGCCGCAGCGGTTCGATGATCTTGAGGCTGATCTCGCGTTTTACGCTTTCCATGCCGCCCACGTCCTGGAAGTTTATTTTGGGACGCTCGATGTCGAGAATCCGGCTTTCGTCGCCCTGGGAAGGATCGCCGTGCGCGGGCAGGCGCAGTTTCTCGGGCTGGCGGCCCTGCTGCATGGCCAGGTTGATCTCCGATTCGAGGAATGCGTCTTTCAGGTTGGGTTCGAGGGCCACGGCATTGTCGTATGCTTCTTTGGCATCGGCTACCTGGCCGGCCTGATGCAGGAGTTTGGCGTAGAGCAGCCAGGCGCGCGGCGGCGGAGCGCCGGCGGCGGTCAGCTCTTCCACGATGACGAGTCCGAGGGAGGTTTTCTTTTGCTCACAAAACGCCGTGCAAAGCCCGAGTTTCAGCTCAAGGTCGTGCGGACTGAGTTTCAGGGCGTCTTTCAGTTCGATCTCCGCTTCTTCCCAGCGGCCCCGGCGCAGCAATTCCGCGCACAGGTATTTTCGCAGGGGAAGGTTGTCGGGCGCCTGCCGGACGGCGTCCATCAGGGTTTGTAAATCATCCATTTTATTGGTAGCGCGGCCTGCCGGCCGCCTTGGTTAAGGCCTTTTAAGGCCGTCGTTTATATTATTTGTTTAAACCGGGATACCGATGCCGGGGCTTCGGGGCGCTACAGGTCCGCAAAAATAAACCTCCGCGGGCATTGGTTCCTGCAACAAACGGAATATTTTGCGGCTCAT
>JAKLJF010000768.1 GCA_023151335.1 Thermoanaerobaculia bacterium
ACCCCTCCCCTAAAGGGGAGGGGAGACGTAGAGGGCGTCACATCTCCCCTCCCCTTTAGGGGAGGGGTCGGGGGTGGGGTTTCAGGAGGGGTCGGGGGAGGGGTTTCGCACACCATCCCAATCGCCACCGCTTCGCCATGCGTAAGCGGGTCATCCGTATTCAAAAAATAGCTTTCGATGGCATGTCCGATAGTATGGCCGAAATTGAGCAGTGCGCGAATGCCTTTTTCCAGGGGGTCTTCGGTTACTACCCGGACTTTGACGGCAATGGAGGCGTGCAACAGGTCGGACCAATCGGCGTTGCCGGCGCCCAGCCGGCCGGCGGGTATATTCCGGATTTTTTCCCAAAGGACAGGGTCGCCGATCAGCGCATGTTTGATCACTTCGGCAAAGCCGCTGCGCAACTCGCGCGGCGGCAGCGTTTGCAGGAAAAGGGGGTCTGCGAATACCGCGGCGGGGTTGCGGAAAACGCCCACCGCATTTTTTATCCCCTGGAAATCAACACCCAGTTTGCCGCCGATGGCGGCGTCGGTCATGGCCAGCAGGGTTGTTGGCACCTGAATAAAATCCACGCCGCGTTTGAAGGTAGCCGCGCAAAATCCGCCCATATCGCCAATGACACCGCCGCCCAGGTTGATCACCAGCGCTTTGCGGTCCAGCCGCGCGTTGAACATGGCCTGCCATATCTGTTCGCCGGCGGAAAGGTTTTTATGCCATTCGCCGGCGGGTATTACGACGAGCGGGACGCTTGCCGGCAGACCGGCTTTTTGTAAAAATACGGAGAGGCAGTATTGGCGCACGTTTTCGTCCGTGACCATAAAAATTTGGGAATAATCGTGTTTCCGTAGCCAGGCAGGCAGGGTTTCTTCCAGCGGAGCCAGAAAAACCGGATAGTCGGTAAGTTGGAACGTATGCTGCATGATGCTGTTCAGGGCAGGGCTGGCATCTGAATGGAAACAGTGGTGCCTTTGCCCGGTTCGCTTGCCAGGCTCAGTTTCCAGCGGTGTTCCCGGCAGATCGTTTTCACATAAAACAGTCCCAGGCCGAAGCCTTTTACGTTGTGGACATTACCCGTGGGGACGCGGTAAAACTTGTCGAATACGTGTTTCTGGTGTTCTTTGGCGATGCCGATGCCATTGTCCTGTACGCTGAGCACCACCTTGCGGTCCTCGTTGTGCAGGCGAATGTGGATTTCGGGTGCGCCCTTGGTGTATTTGACGCCATTGTCCACGAGGTTGTGCAGGATATTGGTGAGGTGAAGGCGGTCGGCCTTTATTCTGGTGTTCGCGGCGTCGAGGTCAAGGTGCAAGGTGCCGTTTCAATTTTATCCCGTTCGATTTTGGCGAGCTGCAGTACTTTTTCCACCTGGGTATTCAGGCGCATGATCTGTTCTTTAATGATCCCGGAGTAGCGGTTGAGCCGTTGATCGGCTTTTATTTGTTCGTTTTGCAGGAATACGTCGGTGGAAATGTTGATCGTCGAAATAGGTGTTTTGAATTCATGGGTCATATTATTAATAAAATCACGCTGCAGCTCCGACAATTGTTTTTGCCGCAAAATAACCGTCATGGCGTAAATAAAAAACGCGATGGTGATCAGCATGAGCACGGTGAATACCACCACAATCCACATGTTGCTCAGCATGTTGGCGCTTTTATTGGGAAATCGAACGCCGAAATAATAGATGAAGTCACTGTCGTAGTGGGCAGGAAGCGGCGCTTCCAGTTGTTCGCCTTCGCCGCCCGAGTTTTGTGGTTTTTTGTATTTGATCATCCGCCCGCTCACCATCTGATTGCTGGAGCAATCGAAAATACCGTATTGGAAATCTTCACGCATCCCCTGGTTTTCGAACGCCTTTTGCAGGTAAAATTCCAGTGTCGGCGCATCGAACTGATTGTCGATATTCACCACGTAATAATTGGAGTACACCTGCTCGATGAGATTGGCATCTTTCAATACGAAAAGGCCGACCCGCGCCAGGTCGCGGGCCGTGTCGAGCAGGGCCTGGTAAACCTTGCGGTTGAACTCCCGCTCCTGCAAATCCCAGGAACGCAGCACCCAATAGGTTTGAACAGCGAGCAAACTCAGGATAGAGAATGCCCCGAGCAGGATAACGCGGCGTATGACAGTATTGGTCATAAAAACAGGTTGACGGGTTTTGGCAGGTAACGTTTACGATACTTTCAGAGGTTTTGTAAACGTTGAGCGCTCCGATGCTGAAAACTTAGTATACGGGAGATGAACGGGCAAAAAAACACAAAAAAGGGGTTTGGGTTGATGTTTTCCCTGCCGTTTGAATCGAACATCCCCATGTGGCCAATGCCTGCCAGTACGTGGATTTCCGTCACATCCGGCAGGTCGGCCACCTGATATAACCAGTCCGGGGGGATGATGGAATCCTGTTCGCCGCCGAGCAATAACACCGGGCAGGGGGCTGTTTTCAGGGTGTTCTGGTGATCGGCACGGCCTATCATGCTTTCCAAGGCGCAGACAATACCGGCTTCCGTTTGCCTGCGTCCCTTCAGGGTAAGTGATTCCACCACTTCGGGATGCTCCTGTGAAAAGGCCGGCGCAAATAAGCCGGGAAACAACTGAGCCACGTACAGGTCTTTTTTACCGGCACGCAGCATATCAATCCCCCGGCGGCGATTTTCTTTTCTTTCGGCACTGTCTTCGAATGGGTGCGAATGCACCAGCGCCAAACCGGAAAGTCGCTCCGGATATATTTGCGCAAAAACCAGGGCCGCATAGCCGCCCATCGAATGGCCGGCCAGCACGCATTGCGCAATATCAAGTTCGTTCAGTACGGCGCATACTGCCTCTGCGTAAGCCCCCATGTCAGGCGCAAGGGGTAAGTCCGACCCGCCAAAACCGGGCAGATCGATGCGTACTACGCGTAATTCTCGCAATTTGGGCAGAATGGAAGACCACACGGATGAATCTTCGCAAAAGCCGTGCAGCAGTACCAGCGGAATCGTGT
>JAKLJF010000769.1 GCA_023151335.1 Thermoanaerobaculia bacterium
TCATAATTTTAAAAACGCCGCTTTGCCATTGCGTTTCAGGGCCAGCGCCCGACCTTAACTTTTTTATATCCGTTTCAATGACTACTTCCAGCGGGTCGAATTGCTGAAGGCGGTTGAAAATATTGTACAGGGTATCTGTTTGCGCGGGCAAACGGGAAGCGCACAAGAACGGTAATAACAGGGCGAACGCATGAAGAAGTAGTGTTTTCATTCCGGTATGTTTTTTAAACTTGCAAGTCCTGCAAATGTAATAAACAACACCTGTTATTCTGCTCAGCGGGCAGCTCAAATTACCGGGCGGGGGGGCGGGGTTAAAAAAGGTTAATTCACCGAAAATGCCGGGGCAAAGGGTTGTGCCGAGTGAAAAAACGTCAGTTCGCTGATATGAACTTTCATGTAACGTGTCAGGGGCAGGGAGGAAATCAGTTCCATAAGTTCTGCTTCCGAATGGGCGGAAAACGCGGCCCAGAGTTTCGACGTTTCGAGGGAAAGCGCGTAATTGAGTATTTTTCCTTCGTGCAATAATTTATTTACTGCCTGACGTTGTTGCGGAATGCGGCTGATAAATGCTTCGCTGAGCGGTTGGGGCAGGGTAAATACCACCATGTACTGGGTTAGACCGGAATCCATGTATGTTGTTTGATGTAGGTTTGGCATGTGCCTAAAGCACAGTAAAACAGCAGGCAAATGTATGAAAAAAACGCTTTATACAAAAGGCTGTTACTGGTCTGTTTCGGATGTATATTGTTTTGTGTTCAAAAACCGTGCAAATTTTCCAAAAAGCCGGGCAGTCCTGCCATATCGTCGGTAGAATTTAACAAAAAGAAAATAGGGTTCAGGGTACCGTTACTGGATCAGGACTTTCTCGATCGTATCGCCCACCTGAAGTTGGGCCACTACATCCATGCCCTGGGCTACCTTGCCGAAAATGGTGTACCGGCCGTCGAGGTGCGGTGTCGGGGAGTGAGTGATAAAGAACTGGGTGCCTTCCGTGTCGGGGCCGGCAGAGGCCATGCCCAGGTATCCTTCGTCGTCGTACCAGGCCAGACCTATTTCGGTACGGATGGAATAATCGAGCGCGCCGTATCCATCACCGCGCGGACAGCCGCCCTGCACTACAAAATTGGGCACCACCCGATGGAAAAATTTTCCGTTGTAAAAGCCTTTTTGGGCCAGGTCCAAAAAGGCGGCCACCGAACCCGGCGCCCACACGGGGTATAATTGCAGGCTGATATTTCCTTTTTTGGTTTGCACTACCACCCGTTTTGCCGGTGTGATATCCGTCAGCAATTTCCAGTCGATAGCGTGATTGTATGCGGGTTTACGCGACGGCGGCAAAGGAGTGCCGTTCAGATAGGCAATGGCTTTTTCCAAAGCGATAACGGCTTCGTAGTCGCGGGGCATTTTTAGTTTTTGCAGCGCGGCATTCAGGTCATTCCGGACGCCCGTGTCGCGCATGGAGTGGTAATCCAGGGCCTCTGCCCGGAAGCCTTCGGCTGCAGCGGCGATAACGCCCGGATCACCGGTATTGACCAGTTCCCGGAGGGAATAAAACAGCTCCCGCCGGACGTTGCGGCCATTTTCTCCAAAAGTGCGGTAAAAATCAGGGCGCTGGCAAATGGCCGCCAATGCCTCCGCGGCAGCGCTCTTTACCACGGGACTGGGATCTTTGAGGCCTTTATCATAAATCCAGCGGAATTGCCAGCCAAACTCGGCAAGGGCGGCCAGACAGGCTGCGCGTTCGTATGGGTTTTGCGATTTCATGAAGAAATCGCGCAAACGGTAATTCAGGTATTCCTTTTTGTCGGGAAAATCCCTCGACATCCACTTATAGGAAGCGCGGTAAAGGGCAATGCGGACTTGCCAGGGCAGGTTTGGATTGTCGCGGGCAATTCGCCAGTAATAATCGCCGTCCGGCGTGTGGCCGTTCTCCACAAAAAATTCGGCGGCAGTGCGGGCAATGTGAGGGTTGGGGTCGCTGACAAAAGGAGCGACCAATTCACGGACCGTATCTTTTTCAAAAGTGGCCAACGCCCGGATCAGGTCGCATTTTACGCGCCAGTCCTGCTCTGTTTTGACCACTTTCGATAAAATACCGAAGGCTTGCGGCGTGGTCGATTTTCCCAGCGCCCTGGCGAAAGCCATCCGGATATCCGGGTTTTTGGAGCGTACGAAAGCGGAGGCCAGGTGAACCGATTGTGCGCTGTCGGGGCTGATGCCTTTTATCCGTGCCAGGTAATGCGCCGCCATGAGCCGAGCCGATTCGGGGTAGCGCTCGTTCGTGGCATATCCCACCATGCGGGTCGTAGCCAGTTGGTCCACTATTTCCCGCAGGCCGAAGCGGTAAATGGCCCGGCACTGTCCTTCCAACAACAGGGTGTCGGAAGGATAATACGATGTAACGGAGGCGATTTGCCGCAAATGGGCCGCATCGCCGCATTTGCCGACCGCTTCCAGCACGATGGCGTTGAAGCGCTGGTGCTTCGACAGGGAATCGTCCTGCCGGAAGGCTTCAATCAGAGGCGCCGCTGCCCGTGCCGATCCGATCTGCCCCAAGGCGAAGGCTGCCGCGACACGTATCTCTTCCAGGGGATCCTCCATTAATGGCACAAGCGGTTCTACGGCATTCGAGTCGCGAACGGAGGCAAAAGACAATGCGGCCAGATAGCGCAGCGTCGCGTCCTCATCATTCAGGTACCGCAGCAAACTATCCGTTCGCCCCTGGTCCCGCAGATTGTAAATATGCTGAACGCCGGCATTGCTCAGGTCCAGTTTGATCGCCTGCTTAGCCTGGCGTTTTTGTTCAGGCGGCACACAACCCATCAGCAAACTCAGAATACACAGAAAAGGAAATATAATGCGGCACATGACGACAAATTTGACGCAAAACTAAAAAAGGTTCCAACCATCTAACCAGAAACCTTCTAACCATCTAACCAGAAACCCGCTAACCCTTTGAATCATTTACGTTCCACCGCCT
>JAKLJF010000076.1:0-338 GCA_023151335.1 Thermoanaerobaculia bacterium
ACGACGGCGCATTTCAGGACCCCATCAGCCACCCGTTTACCACCGGACAACCCGGCGAATATCAGGTAGTGCCACCCTTCGATTTTGTCTTCGCCCCGTTCTGGAAAACGATGCAACCGTTTTCCCTTGAAAAACCGGACCAGTTCCGCATTGTGCCTATGCCGGCATTGAACAGCCAGGCATACGCGGAAGGATTCAACGAGGTAAAACGGATCGGCCAGAAGAACAGCCCGCACCGCAGCGTGGAACAAAGCAGTATTGCCAAATTCTGGTACGAATTTTCCGAGATCGGCTGGAATCGCGTAACCCGCATTGCAGCAACCGATCGCAAACTGGAC
>JAKLJF010000076.1:348-12794 GCA_023151335.1 Thermoanaerobaculia bacterium
CGCCCGGCTGTTTGCCCTGGTCAACATGGCTTTGGCGGATGCTTACACGGCCGGTTGGGATTCCAAGTTCCACTACAACTTCTGGCGGCCTTACACGGCTATCCGCGCTGCTGATATCGACGGCAACGCCAACACGGAGGCCGATCCGGAATGGGAGCCGGCCGAACCGACGCCACCGGTACAGGATTATCCTTCCACGCACAGCGCGCTGGGCAATGCTGCCGCTACCGTTCTGGGCGGTTTGCTGGGCGACCAGGTAACGTTTACCATGACATCAGGCACATCGGCCCTGCCCGGCGAAACCCGGACGTTCAGCCGCTTCAGCCAGGCTGCCGACGAAAATGCCGAATCGCGGGTATTGGCCGGCATTCACTTCCGGTTTTCCTGCGAAAAAGGCCAGGAGTTGGGCAATCAGATCGGTAAATTTACCCTCGACAATCACCTGAAGCCCCTGTATTAATCCGGATATTGAAGGTTATAGGAAATGATCTGCAACCCCTTGTCGTGGGACTGGAGTTCCGTCAGTTCGGTTTGTATCGCTCTCATCGAATGACCGAACAAACGAATTCCAGCTCCCAGGATCAGGGGGTTCAATTTTATTTTCAATACGTCAATCAATCCATGATCGAGCAGCCAGCCGGCAAATGTTCCGCCGCCGCACAGGTAAATATCGGTGCCCGGTCTGATTTTCAATGCGCGGATGAAGTCCAGATCAGGTTCATGGATATGAACATTTTTCGCCGGGTTGTCGAAGCGCAGGGATTTGGAAAAAATGTAGTTTTCCATGTGCGGATATGGCGAATGCCCCGGCTGGAGGCCAAATTTATATCCAAATTCATAAGTCCTTCGGCCCATGATCACCGTATCGAATGATTTCAGGTCATTCAAATATTGCTCAACCCCGGAGCCTTCGCCGACAAAACCGCCGATGGTATCGCCCGGCCCGGCGATAAGTCCGTCGATGGAAGTGGCAACGTAGTAGACGATTTTTCGCATGATCTTATGTGTTTAAAACATATCAGCGCAAAGTAAGCCAATTATTTTGTCGTTCCGGGAAAACCGGCCAATGACTAAAGTAAACTGCCATTTCGCTCAAAATGTGGGATCAGCGGGCGACCCTCCCCACTAATTTGGGTCTGTATTTTCCGAATAGTGGCGGGAACAGGGATGGGGCAATAACTAAAAAACACCTTTAAGCATGATGAAAAAGATCTTTTTCCTGCTGTTTGTCGCGGCAGCCCTTTTTTACGCCTGCCTGGCGCCAAAACAAAAACCTGCCGGTTATTCAGCCAGCACCGGCAACATCACCAGCATCTGCGCTCCCAAATCGGGAGCAGCCGGCCTCAATACCGAACCCGGCCGCAGCGGCGCGCTGGCGCCTTTGTTTCCGGGCCTGACCGATCATTTTACCTATCCGGTGAGCACCCAAAACAAACTGGCGCAGCAATACTTCGACCAGGGACTGATGTTATCCTACGGTTTCAACCACGCCGAGGCGGCCCGTTCCTTTCGCGAAATGATCCGCCTCGACCCCAATTGCGCCATGGGCTATTGGGGTGTGGCATACGTGCTCGGCCCCAATTACAACGCCACCATGGACACCTCCGCCCTGCCACAGGCACTGGCGGCGGTGCAGGAAGCCCGTCTGCGCATGCACTCAGCCACGCCAAAGGAGCGCGCCCTCATCGAGGCGCTGGCCAAACGTTATCCCCAATCACGGCACGACGATTTCAAGGCCGGTTATGAAGCCTACGCAAAAGCCCTGCAGAGCTACCAGCGTCAGTTTCCCGACGACCCGGACTTCGCTGCCATGACCGCCGAAGCGCTCATGGACATGCACCCCTGGGACCTGTGGGAAAAAGACGGGCGGCCCAAACCCTGGACGCCGGAGATCATCGAACTGCTGGAAGGCACGCTGACCCGGTATCCCGACCATGTGCAGACCATTCACCTGTATATTCATGCCACAGAGGCCAGCAGTGAACCCGAACGCGCCTTACCTTATCTGGCCACCCTGGGCAGAAAGGTGCCGGGCTCCGGCCATTTGGTGCACATGCCCTCTCATACGCAGATCAACACGGGCCATTACATCGAGGGGGTGCAGGCCAATGAAAAAGCGATTCAACTCGACAGCCTTTACTTTGAAGCCTGTCATGCCGAAGGACTGTACGCATTGGCCTATTACCCGCACAACCGCCATTTTCTGGCAGCCTGTGCCGCTCTGGCCGGGCAGGGCAAAAAAGCGGTGGCGGCCAGCCGGATCATGAAAGACTACGTGGCCGGGCAACCCCTGCTGAAAGACCCCTCCATGGGTTTTCTGCAGCACTACTACTCGATACCCTGGTTCATCATGGTCAAATTTGCCCAATGGGATGACATCCTGCGCGAGCCCCGCCCGGATGCCGGCCTGAAATACCCCACTGCCATCTGGGAGTATGCCCGGGGCATGGCCTTTTGTCATAAAAACGACCCGGTGAAGGCCAAAACCTCCCTGGCTGCAATTAAAGCTATAGAGGCAGACGGCGATATTGCCAGCCTCACCGTGGCCGACATCAATAAAATCCCGGATATCGTGCGGATCGCCCGTTGTGTGCTGGAAGCCGAAATTGCCCGTATCGAAGGCCGTTCTGCCGAAGCCATCCGTCTGCTGACCGAGGCCGTGGCTTTCGAGGATGAGCTCAACTTCAACGAGCCGCCCGACTGGTTCTTCTCCATCCGCCACCATCTCGGCCATGCTCTGACCGAAGCCGGGCGTTATGCCGAAGCTGAGGTGGTGTATCGCCGTGACCTGCAGGAGCACAAAGCCAACGGCTGGGCCCTGAAAGGGCTTCAGATCAGTCTGCAAAAGCAAGGCAAGGCCGTCGGGGCACGGGAAATCGAACGGCAATACAAGGCCGCATGGAAATACGCGGAACGGGAATTGGAAGCGTCTGTTTTGCAGTAAAACCTGTCAGGCAATATTCCGCTGTTGCACCAGTTTAAAAAACCGTCCTGCAAACGCAAGCGCCTGCAGGATCAGCGCCACCAGGTAGCCCATCCAGATGCCTTTGGCATTCCAGCCCTGGTATACCGCCAGCCAATAGCCCAGCGGCAGCCCGATGAGCCAGAACGCTACGAAAGAAATAGCCGAGGGCGCCAGCACGTCGTTCAGGGCGCGCAGCAATGAAATACTCGATGCCTGGGCGGCATCGGCCAACTGGAACAGGCCGGCGAAAATAAGCAGGGTGGCGCCGATGCCGATTACCTTCGGATCATCGATATACAGCCACATAATGCCGCGCGGGACTGATAAAAATAACACGGCGGGCACCGTGATGATCAGCATGGCCAGCGTTAACGTGGCTACCCCTGCCAGCCAGATGCGCACCCGGCTGTTATATGCCAGCGCCTGGCCGATGCGGATCATGCCAGCCGTGGAGATGCCCATGATCGTCACGTAAGTCACCGAGATCAGGTTAAGCGCGATCTGGTGCGCCGCCTGTTCCGTTTTGCTGATCTGTCCGATGATGACCGTCCCGGCTCCGAAAGCGGCGAACTCCACGAGGATCTGCAGGGCGGAGGGCACGCCATAGCGGATAAAAAGCCGGGTTTGTGCCCACACGGCCCGAAAAGTTGTCCGGGCCGTGTGGAAATACTGCAATTCGTTTTTGCGCCACAATATGCCGGCCAGCACGGTCGCCATCACGGCATGGGAGATTCCGGTGTTCATTGCAATGGCATTGATACCCATGCGGGGCAAACCGAAATGACCGAACATGAACAGCCAGTTGAGCGTTACGTCGAGTGCCAGCCCAAAAAACGAAACGTACATGGTCAGCCGCACGTAGGAAAAGGCGTCCACAAAGTTGACCAATACGGCGAACAGGATCAGCACCGGCATGCAGTAAATGATGATTTTCAGGTAATCGACAGCCATCCGGCCTACCTCGGGATCTTGCCGCAAGAGGTCGAAATACTGAATACCGAGCCGAAGCAAGGATCCGCAGACGATCACCAGGATCAAAGCGAGAAGCAGACCGGCGCCCAGCAGGGTGCGCACTTTCTCTCCGTCGCGCAATTCGTGCGCTTTCGCCACGGGGGTTGGTATCATCCGGATACTGCCCCACACCAGCAACATGGAAATGGCGTAGATCACGCCGGCAATCCCCGAGGCTGCCAGGGCCGTCTCGCCGAGCCGGCCAGTCATCAGGGTACCTGCCAGGCCCATCAGCATACTGCTCAGCTGGCCCAGCATCAGCGGCAATGCCAACCAAAAAGTTTTCAATAATTCGGCGCGCAGGACGGGACCCCGCCACAAACGCAGAAAAGGGGAGACAGGCATAGGGCGCAAAGGTAAGGTTTACCCGCGCCGCACGAAGCTGCAAAACATAAAATGCTGGTACGCGGATATGGTTGAAACCATCTATATTCGGCCTCTGTTTTACTTTCGTAAATATTTTCCCAGTGAGATTTGCTCCTGTATATAAAATTTACTGCGCGCTTCGGAATAATCCGTTTGCGTTTGGCCCCGCAAAAATTTGATCAGGGGCCATTTTTGACAATGAAAATGATCAATATTGGCAGCGATCCTTTCTTGTTGTGCTGACATGAAAAAATACGGCATTTTTATTATCCTGCTTATTTGTCTTTTGGCCTGTCAAAAAGAAAAACAGGAGCCCGCTCCGCAGGAGCCCTTACTGGCCGTTCCGCCAGGCTTTCCGGAACCGGCATTTCCGGCGGACAACGAACTGACACCCGCGCGCTGGGCATTGGGTAAAAAATTATTCTACGACCCCGTCCTTTCCCGCGACAGCACCCTGTCCTGTGCTTCCTGCCACCATGCCGCAAAAGCCTTCAGCGACACGGTAGCCTTTAGTCCCGGCGTCGGAGGCCTTCCGGGTACGCGCAATGCGCCCACGCTTGCCAACGTGGCTTACCAGCCTTATTACCTGCGCGAGGGCGGAGTGCCGACGCTGGAGATGCAAATCCTGGTACCCATTCAGGAGCACAATGAGTTCGACTTCAATATTCTGCTGATTGCCGAACGGCTGCTGCGCGATACCGCGTACGCCCGGATGAGCCGCGAAGCCTACGACCGCAACCCCGACCCTTTCGTTATCACACGCTCGATCGCCTGTTTTGAAAGAACTTTCATCAGCGGGCAAAGCCGCTACGATCAATATATTTTCCAGGGAAAAAACGCGGCATGGACAACAACTGAAAAACGCGGCATGGATTTGTTTTTTTCCCAAAAAACCAACTGCGCGCAGTGTCACGGCGGGTTTAACTTTACGAATTATGCTTTTGAGAACAATGGCCTGTATGCCGACTACCCCGACCCTGGCCGCTACCGCCTCACCGGACTGGAAAGCGACCGTGCCCGTTTCAAGGTGCCAACACTGCGCAACGTGGCCCTCACGGCGCCTTATATGCACGACGGCAGTTTGCCGACGCTGGAAGCGGTAGTAGAGCATTACAATTCCGGCGGAAAACAGCACCCGAACAAAAATGCATTGCTGCAACCACTGGGACTGACTGCTGTCGAAAAAGCCGATCTGGTGGCGTTCCTGCGCAGTCTGACGGATGATGCTTTTGTGCGCAATCCGAAATTTCGTCAAAACTGATGGCCACAACCCGGAAAAGGTGGCGGGTTGGCCAAAAACCCACCACAATGTGCCGTCCGCGCTATACCTTTGTGACGTATTTGTACCCCACATCGCCGACTAACAGTTATTCAATTGACCTGTACAGCTATGTTTCAACGACTTTGCTTACCCCTCCTTGCCTTTTTTCTGATTTTCCGGAACGATCTTCCCGCCCAAACGGCCATCTCGACGGAGAATATCCAAAAGCACGTTCATTATCTCGCTTCCGACAAACTCAAAGGCCGCGGCACCGGCACCAAAGAAGAACAAAAGGCCGCGAAATACCTTGCCAAACAATTCAAAAAAGCCGGATTGCAACCCAGGGGAGATAACGGTGGCTGGTACCACCAGTTCACCTTTAAAAAATCGTCGGATCCGCACGGCAACGTAGCCCCTGACGCCCCGCAGGTGAACAGCCGCAACGTGGTAGCCTACCTCGACAACGGCGCACCGCATACCATCGTCATCGGCGCCCATTATGACCACCTCGGTCTGGGGCATGACCGCAATTCGCTCGACGCCAACCCCGCCGGCAAAATCCATAACGGCGCCGACGATAATGCTTCCGGCACCGCCGGCGTGCTTGAGCTGGCCCGCTATTTCGCCAACAACGGCGTTAAAGAACAACATAACTTCCTGTTCCTCTGCTTCTCCGGCGAAGAACTGGGCCTCATGGGCTCTAAAAAATACACGGAAACGCCCACCATCGACTTGTCCAAAGTAAACTTCATGATCAACATGGACATGATCGGCCGGCTAAACGAAGAAAAACGCATCATGGTCGGCGGCGTCGGCACAGCGCCCGATTTTGTGCCGCTTATCAATACCCTGAACACCGGACTGACCGTAAAACAGGACAGCGCCGGCATCGGCCCCAGCGACCACACTTCTTTTTACCTGAAAAATATCCCTGTACTCTTCTTTTTCACCGGCCAACACGCCGATTACCACAAACCAACCGACGATGCCGATAAGGTGAATATCGCCGGCGTGAAAGAGGTGCTGGACTACACCGTGCGCATGATCGAATCGCTGGATTCAAAACCGAAACTCGCGTTTCAACAAACAAAATCCCGCCAGGAAGACACGCCCCGCTTTAAAGTCACGCTCGGTATTATGCCCGACTATACCTTCGAGGGCGAAGGCGTACACGTCGACGGCGTGACCGACGGCAAACCCGCTGCCAAAGCCGGCGTACAAAAAGGCGACGTGATCATCGGCCTGGGCGAACACCCGGTTAAGGATATGCAGGGCTATATGAAAGCGCTTGGAGCTTTTAAAAAAGGCGACAGCACACAGGTGAAACTGAAACGGGGCGCGGAAACGAAAGAATTGCCGGTGACGTTTTAAGGTGGCCGTTTAGATACCGCGGTGCAAAGGGCAATTCACTGTACGACCACTGCCAGCTTCCCGTCTGAGCTGACGGCCATGCGCGAGATATTTTTCACGCCAAAGCGGCTCAGGTCGGCCACTTCTTTCCAATCCGTTTGGCGACGCGGATTGAATTGAAACAGTTTGGCCCCCTGCCCCGACAGCAAAGTGCCGTCTGGCAGGAGTACAAAGTCTTCACTGCCCGGCATGGTTTTCACCAGGATGTCGGAACTCTTTTTTTTCAGGTCGAATGTTTTGATAAACCAGGTCTGTTCCGTCGCTTTTTGTACGAAAGCCAGCCTGCCGTCGGGCATTTTCTGCAAACAACGTCCGACGTTGAAGGCAATGCGCTGGAGTTGTTGCCTGCCCGTACCGGCCAGAGCCAGGTAGTGGGAATTGTTGTTTTCGCCCACGATGAACAGGGCAGCCAGGGTATCGTGCAGCCAGCAGTGGTATCCCACCCCGGTAATTTGGGGAAAAACGGGACGGCCATTGTCAGAGCGGTCCAATGGAAAGGCCCAGAGTCGTTGGGAGCCATCTTCTTCCACCCGCACCGCTGAAAAATATTTACCGCCGGGCATCAGGGTGGGCGAATATTCCGCCGTGGTGGTAGCGGTGACACGCGTGGTAGTGCGCAGTGCCGGGTTCAGGCTGTAAATTTCCGTTTGAGTAGTATCGTCGGGTGTCTGAACGGTCAGGTAAAGATCGTAGGGAGAGAAAAACTGGGGTTGGTTGTTATAGCCGCGCGGATTGAATCCGCTGATAAAACGCGGCGCGGCAGGCCGCCAGCTGCTGTCGTTTTGTTTATTGAGGGAAAACAGGATCAGGTCGAAATGTTCGAGCTTTTGCGCGTGAGCCGGGTGCAGGCCCAATAACAAGACGAAACTAACGATGCTGATTCTCATAAGCGTATTTTAAGGTAAATAATTCGCCCCTGCATTATTTATAATCCAGGATATTGATTTGTTCCCGGCAAAGTTCCAGGTCTCCCGGGTCATTGGAAGCGATGACCAGCAGGCGTTCTCCGGCGTATTGCTTCACCAGTTTTTTAAACCAGGCAACGGCGTTTACATCGAGGTTGGTGGTCGGTTCGTCAAGCAGCAAAATGGGCGCGTCCGAACAAAGGGCTAACGCCAGTTTAACCCGCTGTTTCATGCCGGAGGAAAAAAAACGCAACTCTTTGTGCCGCGAGCGGGGCAATTCAAGCAATTCATGTAAACCGTCGGTGGACAAACCCTGCAGCAGGGGTTTGAGCCGGGTGTGAAAGCGCAGCGTTTCTTCGAGCGTAAATTCTTCAATCAGTTCGATATAAGGCGCCGCGTAGGCTACCCGCCGGTATACGGCATCCGGATCGAGCGGCTTGCCATTTTCTTCAAAACTAACCCGTCCCTTCGACAAGGACAAATGGCCCGACAACACTTTCATCAATGTCGATTTACCCGAACCGTTCGGTCCCAACAAGGCATAGCGCTGACCCGACCGGAACGAGAAATCCAGTTTACGGAAAATCCAGTCGAAACGGAACCGTTTGCCTGCGTCGGAGAGGTGAATGATCATTTAATGTGGTCAATGTGGTAAAAATCTGCCATGTTTTTTAAAAAGTGACTTATAATACAACCTCATTAAAATTAATCCAGTGCCGGCTCGGCCACCCGGCCCGCGGCGTTCAGCGAGCGGAACCCCTTCATGAGGCCGCGTTTGGCGCCGTGCACGAAGCCGGTGATCTCTTCTCGGTAAGGGGATGTCTCAATTTCCGCCTCAATGGTCGCCAGGGCTTTTTTAACGCTAAGCCCGCGGACGAACAGGATGCGGTAGATAT
Source organism: Thermoanaerobaculia bacterium (assembly GCA_023151335.1). GTDB lineage: Bacteria > Bacteroidota > Bacteroidia > Chitinophagales > Saprospiraceae > M3007. The sequence continues at coordinate 9,163 of JAKLJF010000076.1, forward strand.
TTTCGATATGATGAATGGCATCGGGGGAAAACTTGGCGCGATGTAAACCCACCCGGTTGACGCCGGTGTAGGAGAGCGGTTCGCGGGCAGCCATCACGTAGGGGGGCACGTCTTTCCGCACCAGGGAGCCGCCGCCGATCATTACATGGCCTCCGATGCGGACGAATTGGTGAACCGCCACCATGCCCCCAAGGCGGGCATAGTTACCGATGTCGATATGGCCGGCCAGGGTAACATTGTTGGCAAGGATCGAGCCTTTGCCGATAAAGCAGTCGTGCGCCACATGTACGTAAGCCATCAGCAGGCAACCGTCGCCGATCACAGTGCGGCCTGCCTCGATGGTGCCCCGGTTCAGGGTGCAACATTCACGGACGATGACGTTGTTGCCGATTTCCAGCGTCGTGTTCTCGCCTTTATATTTCAGGTCCTGGGGGATGGCACTTACGACCGCGCCGGGAAAAATCTTGCAATTTTCACCAATACGCGCACCATCCAGGATGGTCACGTTATTGCCGATCCAGCAATTATCACCGATGACCACATTTTCTTCGATAACTGAAAACGGGCCAATCGTAACGTTCTTTCCTATTTTGGCGTTGGGGTGAATAAATCGCATGCCGTTAGCGTAGCTCATGGAATAAGCTGGGTTTTGAAGGCAAAGGCGAAACACCGCGACATAGGGGTACCCGGTTTGTTTCACTTCTCCCGGTTAACAAAATCTCAGACCCCGTTGGCATTGGTATCCTTGTTCCGGCGGACGATCTGCGCCGTGAGCTCTCCTTCCGATACAATTTTATTGCCCACGTATGCGGTGCCCTGCATGTGAACGATACCGCGCCGAATGGGTTCGAGCAGTTCCATTTTAAGGATTAAAGTGTCGCCGGGGACGACTTTTGCTTTAAATTTGGTATTATCGATTTTTAAGAAATACGTATCCCAGTTGCCCGGATCACTCACGTTGTTCAAGGCCAGGATGCCGCCTGTCTGGGCCATGGCTTCGATTTGCAAGACACCGGGGAATATCGGATTGTCGGGGAAGTGGCCCTGGAAAAACGGCTCGTTCATCGTCACGTTTTTAATGCCGACCACGTGGGTCTCGCTGAGTTCGACAATTTTGTCGACCAGCAAAAACGGGAAACGGTGCGGGAGCATTTGGCTGATCTGCACGACGTCGTACAGGGGTTCTTTTTCCGGGTCGGATTTGGGTATACCCAGCAAACGCCGTTTCTCCGTCAGGTGTTTTTTGAGTATCTTGGCAAATTCGACATTTGCCGTGTGGCCGGGTTTGGTGGCCACGATCTTGCCGCGAATGGGTTTGCCGATCAGAGCCAGATCGCCAATCACATCCAGGAGTTTATGTCGTGCCGGTTCATTCTGGAAGTGCAGTTTTACGGTGTTCAGCACGCCCTCGGAGTCTATTTTGATCGATTGTTTGCCCATTTTGCGAGCCAGGTCGTCCAACTCGCTTTGATCCATCCGGCGGTCGGCGATCACAATGGCATTGTTGAGGTCGCCGCCTTTGATCAGGCCCATTTCGAGCAATTTTTCCAGCTCATGTACAAAAACAAAGGTGCGGCAGTTGGCAATTTCATCCACGTATTCCGACATGCTGTGCAGCGCGGCAAATTGTTGTCCCAGGACTTTGGAATTAAAATCGATCATGACCGTGGCCTCGAAAGAGTCCGCCGGCAGGGCCAGTAATTCAATGCCCATGATCTCATCCTTATAGGAAATCGGTTCGGTAACCACGAAATACTCCCGTTCGGCATCCTGTTCCTGCCAGCCGGCTTCCATCAAGGCATGCACAAAGGGCATGGAAGTGCCGTCCATAATGGGGATTTCAGGGCCATCAATTTCCATCAGCACGTTGTCGATATTCAGGCCGGTAAGCGCCGATAATACGTGTTCCACCGTTGCGACCTGCGCATCGCCGCTTCGCAGGGTGGTACCGCGGTTGGTAGAGGCCACCAGTTTAACGTCGGCCGGTACCACGGGTTGTTCGGGCAGGTCGATCCGCTGGAACCGGTATCCGTGATTGACCGGTGCAGGTTTGAACGTGAGGGTAACCGGTTTGCCTGTATGCAAACCCACTCCCTTTACGGATATCGGCGTTTTAATCGTGGATTGTTTCATAATCCGGTAAAAAGTGATTTCTGCCGGCAAAGGTACGCAGCCGTTGCCGGAAAAATGCTATAACCTTTCCTGGAGTGCATTTATCCGGCGCCGGAGCGGCGTTTTGGTTGTCAGAAATTCAAACAACAAGTATCCGCCCACGGCTACCGCGGCCCCGGCAATTACGTCTATAACATAATGATGCCGTGTATAAACCGCTGCAAACCATACCCCGGCTACAAAAATTGCAAAAGCGATATTCAGCCATTTTTTCTGCAATTTCCAGCCGTAAAGCAGGCAAAGCATGGGATAAGCAGAGTGCAGGGAAGGAATTGCAGCGAATACATTGGCGCTTTTGCTGTACATACCTGCAAAAAGATGTATGCCGAAAAAAGCATCGAACTTAAGCAGGCCGGCGGGGTTGCCCGGCGTATCAAAGTGCAGCTCGAAACCATGCAGCTCGATATACCAGGGCGGTGCGGCAGGGTACAGGTAGTAAATCAGGAATCCCAGGAGATTGGTAAACAGAAATCCATAAGAGAAACGAAGAAAGAGCGGTTTGTTATGCCGGAACAGCCAATAGGCAAACAGAAGGGGTATAGGCACCCAGTTGAGGTAAAAAAGCCCCGTCAATACATCGAGGAACGGATGAGTATTTTGTGCGAAATATTCATTCAGCGTCAGGCGTTGCCCGTCGGTGGCAGTCAATCCGAACAGGGCCTTTTCCAGATTATATGGCTCGGCTACATGCACGGGGTTTACCATGTAGTTCGGAATGACGCGCATGGAATCATAAACGATCCAATATATGATAAAGGCGCTGAACGCCAGCACAAAACGGCGGGTTTCGGGATGAGCCACATACAGGCCTGCCAGTGCAACATATAAGCCCACATGCTCCGGGCGCAGACCGACAAAAAAGTAATTCCAACCAAAATACGCCAGCGAACCAAAGAACAAAACAATGCGTTTTTCCATCAAAAACTACTTAATAACCAGGTGGTTACATCATTTACGGAACGAATTTTTCGTACACAGTCGCCCCTGTTTTAGGATCGGTGCCAAAAAGTTCCACATATTTTACGTCAGGCACAAGGCCGACTTTTTTACCCACAATTTTTACATAAACACGGTCGAGCCAGGCTTGTTTGCCATTGATGTTCAGGACGGCGTGCGGCCTGCCCGCTTCATCGATGAACAAGCGTAGTTTGCGCTTGGAGTACGATACCACGTTGAATTCGTATTCGGCTGTTTTGCCGGCAACAGGGCGCACCTCAACCCCATAAGCCAGTGTGCGCTGCAAATAGTTCAAAGGCTCAACCTGGCCGTTTTCCGCATACTTGATCCAGTACACCCTTATGGGCTGTTTGGCATTAAAAGCCCTGCCGTTTGCAATGGTATTGGCATCGTACACGATCGTGTTGGCGTTGGGGTCGCGTTGGACGTAAAATAAACGCTGTGGCGCGGCGGGTGGCGCGGGAAAAGACATTTGGGCCTGGGACACGAGCGGCAAAACAATG
>JAKLJF010000770.1 GCA_023151335.1 Thermoanaerobaculia bacterium
GGTCCACCGTCTGCCGTCCACCGTCCACCGTCCACCGTCTGCCGTCCACCGTCAACCGTCCACCGTCTACCGTCCACCGTCCACCGTCTACCGTCTACCGTCCACCGTCCACCGTCCACCGTCCACCGTCCACCGTCCACCGTCTACCGTCCACCGTCCACCGGCTCAAATCTGCTCCAGTAGCCGCTCTTTCAGCCGCTGGAATTCTTCTCCGCTGATGACGCCCTGGTCGCGCAGTTCGGCGAGTTTGCGCAATTTGTTGATAGTTTCGTCGCTGTCGCCGCGGGCGGGGCCTTGTTCCTGGCGCAGGTCCTCGGCTACTTGTTTGCCTTGGTCCATTTCTTCGGTGTATTCCTGGCGGGCGGTTTTAAAATCGAGGTCTTCGAGTGTGCCGCCTTTTTGGAAATGATGGGCCACCACCTGCCCCAGGGCGTAAGTGGAGGCGCCCGACAGGGCCGGCATGCTCAGTTCGCCGATGACGGTGCCTACCCCCGGTATGGCTTTCACCAGGCTGGCGCCCAGCCGCGCCGTGCCGGCGCCCGCGATGGCCGAAACGACATTTTTGCCCAGCGTATCGAAAAAACTGATGTTGTACAGTTTGGCCAGCTGACGCAGCATATTGAGTTGCACCGCGCTCACGGCCAGCAGGTCGGCGCCGGGAAACGGCACGAGGGCGGCGCCCATGGAAAATCCGACGTGGTTTTTGATGATTTCATTGGCCTGGGGCATTTTGTCCGAGTGTTTCATGGTTTTAGCGTTTAGGTTAATCCTTTTCTCCTGGTGGAACATTTCCCAAAGGGTGTGCAAAAAACTGACGTGAGCAGTGCGTAAAGTTAAAAGCATGTACGGTGTAAATTTTCAGGTGCAATGATGCGGGGGTGTGGCGGGCCGGGACTAATATTAACGACGAGCGGGGATAAATATACGATATGTAGGATAAGTACAAGGGCAAATGATCAGATCAGTCGCTTCCGGGACGGACTTTCCGCGGCGTTAAGGGCATTTTCATCGGGAATATCAAAGCTGAAAAGGGCTGATTTTCGCACCCGGGGGCCTGCTTTTGTCCTTAAGATGACAAAATTTGTTGGAAAGCATCCGGCGTTCTTGCTTCGTTTGTTTTCACAAAAACAGAAATTTTGCTTGTTTTTTGTCGTTAAAAAACGGATATTTTTGAATTTTTAACGCAAAAAAAGAATGTTTTTGAACATAATCTGATTGAAATGCGTTTATAGGTTGTGTTACTTGCTCTTCACAACATCAAAAAAATGTCATTGTAAGTAGAGACAGACTCCCGCACTTTTGTACGGTGAATAGTGGGGATTAAAAGAATGCCCGCTTTGTGAGATATGTTCATGGGATTGTACAAATTCAGGTGAGAGAGCAAGTCCTCTCTAAATGATTGAGAGGACTTGCCTAATTTGCCGAAATTTAACGAGTTGTTAAGGGCGCAGTTTTTACAACAATTTTTTAAAGACCGCCGTTTAATTGTCGTTTAGATTGCAAAACGGTATTTTTGCCGCCGCAATCTCAAAGTTCGAAAATGTTCATGGGATTATAATTTGTTGTTTTACGACCACGCCAAATGAGGCGTGGTTTTTTATTTTCAGGCACTGCCTTTCTCCTTGGCGCCTGCAATTTCTGCCCGTTTTCGCCTGATTTTCGCCTTTTGCCAATTTCTCCTACCTTTCCGCGTCAAATGACACGGCCGGCATTTTGGGCTGTTCAACCTGCTTACCCTTATTCATACTTTTTGGCGCTTATGTCAGTTACATCCGGTGAAATCAAACGCGTTACCACCCACGTCATCCAGGCCATGAAACATCGGGGCGAAAAGATCGCCATGCTCACGGCTTACGATTTTTCCATGGCCCGTATTCTGGATGAGGCCGGTATCGACATCCTTCTGGTCGGCGATTCGGCCTCGAACGTCATGGCCGGCCACGAAACCACCCTGCCCATCACGCTGGATCAGATGATCTATCACGCGCAATCGGTGGTGCGGGCCGTACACCGGGCCATGGTAGTGGTGGATCTGCCCTTTGGCAGCTACCAATCGAACTCCGAGATCGCGCTGAAAAGCGCTATCCGGATCATGAAAGAATCGGGCGCGCACGCCGTAAAACTGGAAGGCGGCGCCGAGGTGGAAGAATCGATCAAACGGATACTCATGGCCGGTATCCCGGTGATGGGACACCTGGGACTGACCCCCCAGAGCATTTACAAGTTCGGCACCTACACCGTGCGCGCCAGGGAAGAAGCCGAGGCCCAAAAACTGCGCGAAGATGCCCGTTTGCTCGACGAGCTCGGCTGCTTTGCCCTGGTGCTCGAAAAAATTCCCGCCCAACTGGCCAAAGAAGTATCCGAAAGCATCGAAATTCCCACGATCGGGATCGGCGCCGGGGGGGATACCGACGGCCAGGTGCTGGTTATCCACGACATGCTGGGTATTACCAAAGATTTCAAACCGCGTTTCCTGCGCCGCTACCTCAACCTGTTCGAAGCCATCGGCGAAGCCACCCGGAAGTATATCGAAGACGTGAAAAGCCGGGATTTTCCGAACGAGTCGGAACAGTATTGAGCGTTGCCGGGAAGTAAATGAAATAGTGGCAGTTTACCTTTGCATCGTTTTTTTTGTTCAAAATCGCTACAAAAAACATATTCAGTCCGGATACCATTATAACAACATTATGAATATAAAAACCCTCGGCCTGTTGTTCCTGGCCGTGCTGACCGGCGGACTTTTTTTCGCCTGGAAACCCCTGAAAGCCATTTACTTTTCGGGCGTGCCGGGCCATTTGGAAAGGGAATTCCTGCTCATTCCCACCGGCGCTTCATTTGAACAGGTGATGGACAGCCTGAAAACCGGCGGGTTTATCACCGACGAAGACGGTTTTCGCTGGCTGGCCGAAAAAATGAAGTATAAACGCGATGAGATGCGCGGCGGCCGATACAAAATTGAAGCCGGCTGGAACAATCGC
>JAKLJF010000771.1 GCA_023151335.1 Thermoanaerobaculia bacterium
TTGCCGAAGGCCTTGCAAAAGTTGTTCCGACCCGCGGCATCCATGTCGCTGAGCGCCGGCAACAAGGGCAAAGTGGCGAGCGCCGGCCTGCTGTCGTTTGCCAACATGATCGATTTTCAGTGGCAAATCGCCCTCGGCGACCAGTTGCTCTCCCCGGAAGCATTTCTGAAGATGGTAAAAACCATGCGCGGTATCGTGCGGCTGGCCGACGGCTATGCCTACGTGGATGAAAAAGAAATGGCCGCGCTACTGGAGAAAATCGAACACACCCCGGCGCCCACCGGCCCCAAATTGCTGCAAATCGCCCTCTCCGGCGAATACCAGGGCGCCCCGGTGCGCCTCGACGAATCGGCCAAAGCGCTCATCGCCGACCTGCTCCGTCCTGATGCCGTGCCCCTGCCCGCCGGACTGCACGCCACGCTGCGCCCTTACCAGCTGCGCGGCTTCGAGTGGCTGTACAAAAACACCCGCCTCGGCTTCGGCAGCCTCATCGCCGACGACATGGGTTTGGGCAAGACCCTGCAGGTCATTACCACCCTGCAACGCCTGAAAGAGGACGGCGCCCTCGCTGGCGACCAGAAAGCGTTGGTCGTGGCGCCTACCACCCTGCTCACCAACTGGTCGAAGGAAATCGCCCGCTTCGCCCCAGACTTGCGCCTGCACGTGTACCACGGGCCGGGCCGCAGCCTGAAACCCTTGAACGACTGCGAAATCCTGCTGACCACCTACGGCGTGGTGCGCTCCGAAATCGCGGAGTTTCAAAAAAAGAACTGGCTCGTAGCCGTCATCGACGAGGCCCAAAACATTAAAAACCTGGAAACGGCCCAGACCAAGGCCGTGAAAAAACTCCAGGCGCCCGTGCGCATCGCCATGACCGGCACGCCCGTGGAAAACCGCCTGAGCGAATATTACTCGCTCTTTGAATTCGCCAACCGGGGCTACCTGGGCTCGCTGAAAGAATTTACCGACGCATACGCCAAGCCCATCGAACTGGAACGCAATCACGCCGCCCTCGACCGGTTCCGGCGCGTCACGGCGCCCTTTCTGCTCCGCCGCGTGAAAACAGACAAAAGCATCATCAGCGATCTGCCGGACAAAATCGAAACCGATCAGTTCTGCGTGCTGACGCCCGAACAGGCTGCCTTGTACCAATTTTACAGGTGTGCAACCACCCGGCGCATTTCCTAAAAAAATCCGCTGCCGACCCGGATCTGTCGGGCAAAACCCAACTGCTGCTCGATCTGCTCGCGCAAATCCGGGACAACGGCGAAAAGACGCTGATCTTCACCCAATACCGCGAAATGGGCGAGCTGCTGGTTCCGCTCCTGCGCGAGCAATTGGGGATCGATGCTGCCTTTTTGCACGGCGGCGTATCCCGCCTTCGGCGGGACGAAATGGTGGAAGCCTTTCAGCACCGGCACAGCGAGCGCGTACTGCTGCTGTCGCTCAAGGCCGGCGGCACCGGCCTCAACCTCACCGCCGCTTCCAATGTGATCCACTACGACCTCTGGTGGAATCCCGGCGTGGAAGCCCAGGCCACCGACCGCGCTTTCCGGATCGGCCAGCAACGCAACGTGCAGGTACACCGCTTCATCACCCAGGGCACGTTCGAAGAGAAAATCAACGCCATGCTGCAATCGAAAAAAGAACTGGCCAACCTCACGGTGGCAGCCGGGGAAAAATGGGTGGGGGATTTGACGGATGGGGAGCTGCGGGAGTTGGTACGGTTGGGGGGATGAGGGTAATATCAGGCTTTAAATGTCACAGTTATCCCTCCGTTAACCATTCGTAATAATTATCGCGGTGTATCAGTTTCAGTTCATGTTCGGGATAGGCTTGCGTAAAGGTCTTTGAAAAGGACGGCTTGGCTTTGGCCGACCATTTCATTTCATAGGCCCACATCTTGCCGTCGCGCTCTTCGATATAGTCGATTTCCTGTTGGTCCTGGGTGCGCCAGAAGAACGTGTTGGCGTGGATACCCCGGTAGTGCAGCGCTTTTTTGCGCTCGCTGATGAGCCAGTTTTCCCACAGGACGCCGGTGTCTTGCCGCAATTCCAGCGGCTGAAACTGTGCGATGACGGCATTGCGCAAGCCATTGTCGTAGAAATATATCTTGCGCTTGCGCTTGAGTTCCTTGCGCAGGTTGCGGCTCAGCGGCGGAAGCCGGAAAATGATGAAGGTCTGTTCGAGCAGGGTAATATAATTCTCGACGGTTTGGTTGTCCAGGTCCACGATCTGTCCCAACTCGTGATACGATACTTCGCTCCCCAGTTGGAAGGCCAGGGCCTGCAGCAGTCGCGTGAGTTTTTCCGGTTTCTGGATGCGCTCCCACATCAGGATGTCTTTGTACAAAAAACTGTCCATCAGCTGACCCAGCACCGCCTGCTCCTCGCCCGGGTGGTTCACCACCTCGGGGTAGTAGCCGTACACCAGGCGCTCCGGGATGTGCTTGTGCTCCTCTACAAAACTGTGGTGCGCCTCCATTTCCGCATACGACAGCGGAAACAAATGGAAGGCCCACTTGCGGCCGGTGAGCGGTTCGTTGACGCGGTTGGCCAGTTCGAAGGCCGAGGATCCGGAGGCCACCACCTGCACTTCCGGGATTTGATCGGTTACGAGTTTAAGCTTCAGACCTATGTCACCGATACGCTGGGCCTCATCGAGCACCAGAATGTTGCAGTCGCCCAAAATACGTTTCCATTTGAGGGTCGTGACCTCCTCCAGCAACAGGCGCGTTTCCGGGTCGTCGCCGTTGAGCCACTTCACGCCGGCTTCGTTGTCGAATAAGGTATGCAGCAACGTGGTTTTGCCCGTTTGACGCGGCCCCATCAACAGGACGGCTTTCCCCCTAAATAGCCGGTCGCGTATACTTTTTTCCAGTATTCGTTGAATCATGTTTTTGCGATTGAATTCGCAAAAATAACGTTATTTTTGCGAATTCAATCGCGGTATCCGAAAAATGCGGGCGACAAACCTG
>JAKLJF010000772.1:0-374 GCA_023151335.1 Thermoanaerobaculia bacterium
TCAACACCTTCGGCGGCAATCCGGTGTCCTGCGCCATTGGATTGGAAGTGCTGCGCGTGATCCGCGAGGAGGGTTTGCAGCAAAATGCATTGGAAACGGGGGACTATTTACGTCAACATCTAAAGGAACTGGCCGCACAATTCCCCCTCATCGGCGACGTGCGCGGGCCCGGGTTGTTCCTCGGTTTCGAACTGGTGAAAAATCCGGAAACCCTCGAACCCGCCGGAGCGCAGGCCTCTTACCTCGCCAACCGCATGCGCGAACTGGGCGTGCTGATGAGCACCGACGGGCCGGATCACAATGTTTTGAAAATCAAACCGCCAATGGTGTTTGGCAAAAAAGAGGCGGATTTTCTGGTAGAAATGCTGGGAAAG
>JAKLJF010000772.1:384-2975 GCA_023151335.1 Thermoanaerobaculia bacterium
GGGAAAGGTGTTCAAAGAAAATTTCATGCAATCAGCGGGATAGAAAAAACGCCCGGAATTTCTCCAGTTCGAGCAATTCCTGTTCCACAAAACGGGTGAACAGGCGCTCGCCGACCTGGGTGAGCAAGGCGGAGATGCCCACGTCGATCAAGCGCAAACCGGTTTGGGTGAGGAAAATATTGTCGAAAAAAAAGCCGGGCATATCGGAGGGGCGGCGCAGGTCGCGGTGCACGAAGCCGGCCTGGTGCAACTGCCGTAATTCATCCTCCATCACTTCGAGCATGAGTTCGCGGCGTTCGTATTCGAAGGCCCGGAAGTCGAGCGGAAACAAGCGCTCCATCACCAGCATTTCCGCGTCGGGACTGAATTCATCCAGCCGGATAAAGCGAACGACCAAACCGTTCACGGCGTTGGCAAACTTCATTTTCTCCGCCTCGGAGCCGATGTCCGAACGGGTGTCGCCAGTGAAAAGTTTGCCCACTTCAGTTTCTGAAAGGGCAATGACCGTATTATTTGCACCAGAGGACAATGTCCGCGGATAGCGTTTTTTCATCCGATAAAGATAAATTGATTTTACGCTTTCCAGGCTTTTTTCAAAAAGCGAATCCAGTTGCCGCTCATTATCCCCTCGATATCCGCTTCCGCATATCCGCGTTTTTGCAAAACGGCGGGCAGTTTTTGCAGACCGGCGATGGTATCCAGGTCGGCCGGGCATTGCTCCGTGCCGAAGGCGCCGTCGAGGTCGGAGCCGATACCCACGTGGCAGGCGTACTGTTTCGAGGCTGACGCCGGCGCTTTGGGGGGTGCTGACGCCCCGCTCCCAGCCGGGCTTAAGCATCCAGGCGTCGAAAGCGGCGCCGATGACGGCGTCCCGCCGGATGAGTTCGCGGATCTGTTCGTCGCTGAACTGGCGGTTGTGCGGCACCAAAGTCCGGCAGTTGTTGTGGCTGGCCCAAACGGGGCCCTGAAAAGCATCGAGGGCTTCCCGGAAACTCTGGTCGCACAGGTGGGTGGCATCGAGGATGATGCCGAGTTCGTCCATTTTTTTCAGCAGTGCGCGACCTTTTTCGCCGATACCGCCCGAGGCGTCGGTGCCCTGGGCGTATGCGCCGGGGCCATAATGTGCCGGGCCTACGGCGCGCAATCCAGATGCATACGCCTTTTCCAAATAGTCGGGATTAATAATAGAATCAGCCCCTTCCAGGCTCAGGATATAGCCGATGGGATGGTCGTCTCGCGGTGAAGCCCAATTTGCCAGATGCGATTCCAGGGAATCCAGATCGGTGACAGGTGTCATTTGCCCCAGGTTTTCCATGGTTTTATACCAGGCCAGTTGTGCCTGTGTCATCGCCCAGGCCTGCTGCGGCGAGTGCCAGCCGGGCAAGGGGTTGCTTTTTTTTACAAAACGGGCAATTTGTGTAGCCACGCACAGCCCTACCCTGCCCTTTCGCATTTCAGGCAGGGAAACCGTGCCGTGGCCCCGGTCGGGTTTGTCGGTCAACCCCTGCTCGCGGGCGCGGAGCGCTGCCACGGACTGGGTCAGGTCGCGGTTCCATTCCATGGCGTTCATGGCCAGGTCGAGATGGGCGTCGAAGATAAAGTAAGGATCTGGCATGGGACAAATATCCGGTTTAAAACAAGAGAAAGAACAGGCCGCTCAAATTTCACTCCAAGCGTCAGGACAATAACTTTGTACCGGATTTCGATGTTTACCAGAAAAAGACACAACGTTTACCGAAAATATGTTTCAAAAATTGAACGGCATTAGCCTCATTTTTACCCTGTTACTTCCTTTTCAAATGGCATTCGCCCAAACGACGCCGGTTACCGGCAAATGGTGGGTTGAATTTACCGACAAAAACAATTCCCCCTATTGCCTGTGCCGCCCGGCCGAATTTTTGTCGGCCCGCGCACTCGAACGCCGGGCACGCGCCGGAATACAAACAGAAGAGAACGACCTGCCGGTAAACCCGCAATATCTGAACGCGTTGAAAACCAAAGGAGTAATTATCCACAACAGCTCGCGCTGGCTGAATGCCGCTTCGATTGTCGCCGATTCAGCCTCGGCCAAACAGCTGGAAGAACTGCCATTCGTGCGGCGGGTAAGCTACCTGGGCCGCGATATCCGGATTAAAAATCCGCCGAACAGGATGCCTAAAAAACGCACGCCCCTTGAGGAGGTTCCCAAAGCGGAAGGCAGCCGGAGCGCTTATGGTTACGCGGCCATGCAAAACAGCCTGCTCGGCATGCCTTTGCTACACGGCGCCGGTCACCGGGGCGAGGGCATTTGGGTGGCCGTTATGGACGGCGGCTTCACCAACGTGGATACCATGCCTTTTTTCGACAGTGTGGCGCTGAAGGGGCGTTTGTTCGAGGGTTGGGATTTCGTGGAGCGCGACGGCGGCGTGTTTGAAAGCGCCTCGCACGGCACCTCGGTGTTATCCGTGATGGCCGCCGACCTGCCCGGCTACTTTGTCGGCACGGCGCCCGGGGCAACATATTTTTTATTAAAAACAGAGGACACCGGCGGCGAATTCCCCATCGAGGAGGCCAACTGGATCGCCGGGGCGGAATGGGCCGACAGCATCGGG
>JAKLJF010000773.1 GCA_023151335.1 Thermoanaerobaculia bacterium
CTTTGCGGAGAGTTATGCTTCGGAAGAGGGCCATACTTACCCTGTGTGAACTTATCCGCCCAAATTCGAAAGGCTTCCCGGTTGCCCGGAAAGCCTTCGAAGAATACATCAAACTTGCAAATAGTTTATTTGTTCAGGGATTATCAGGGTATATTGCTAAGGTCGGCATGATTTCCAATCCATACTTTTCATGCCAGTTTTTCAATATCGCGGATCAGGATACTGTTCCGGTTGAAATAGATCAGGTTTGATTTCCGGAGGTCATTAAGCACGGAGGTTACGGTCTGACGGCTTGTTCCGGTGAGGTTAGCAATATCCTGTTGGGTCAGATAATGTTTTACCAAGGTTTCAAACCCTACCCGGCGGCCTTCGCGACCGGCTGTTTCTACCAGAAATTCGATAATACGTTCACGGGCGTCTTTGAGCACCAGTTTAGCCAGTCGTTCTTCCACCCGTTGCAGGCGTTGACTCAAATGATGCAGGCAGGCAAAAATGAGCCGTTGATTGTGCTGCATTAATTGTTGAAAGTCGCTCACCTTAACCGCCAGATATTCCGCCTCATCGTGCAAGGCCTGGGCAAATTCGCTCCGGGTCGTTTCCCCTGCAAGCGCCAGGTCGCCAAAAATAGTTTCCGATTGGAGTATTTCTTTGATCACTTCCCGGCCATCAGAAGAAAAGGTTCCGGTCTTTAACCGGCCGCGGACCAGAAAATACAAGTGATCTGCCGGTTCGTCGGGCATAAAAATAAACTGGAATTTAGGAGCGCGCCGGAACTGGGCGTAGCCTGCCAACTGTTCCAGTTCTGCCGGGCTAAGGGCAGAAAGGATGGGCATTTTGCTGAAAAACAGTATTCTATTGCTCGTATCCATGGGTAGTGTTGTTGTTTTTGTGTTCGTACAAAGTTGGGTATTGGTTCCGAGCAAGGTAGGGGAAACGACTTTCATCCGGTTTTAGACGGGCTGTTAATGGGTAATTTGCAGGGGCAGCAGGTTAATCGAAGTAAATTTTGGCGAATATTCTAACCACAATACAAAAGTAGGAGCAGTAGTCGTTTTTAAAAAGAACAATTTTACGTATTTGTCGGTTTTTTTTAATTTCTAATGAGCACAAAAAATATTGATTATCAATAGTTTATTTTTTCCATTAAAATAAAAAAAACGAAATCCGGTTTATTTTTTCAAATTACAAAAAAGCGGGAGCCGCCTTTTGTCGAGGCGGCTCCCGCGGTAAAGATCCAAGCGTCCTTGCAAACCCGTGTTAGGCTTGCAGGAGCAAGGGAGGTATATTAATATTTAGCCTTGTCGTCAATACTCATCCTCGTTAAAGAAGAAATCGTCGTGCCTTGGATAGTCGGGCCAAATATCTTCGATCCCTTCGTACATCTCGCCGTCATCTTCCAGTTCATCGAGATTATCAATCACCTCGGCCGGGGCGCCGGAACGGATCGCATAATCGATCAGTTCGTCTTTGGTGGCAGGCCAGGGTGCTTCTTCCAGGTGAGAGGCCAGTTCAAGTGTCCAATACATAGGTGATCCGGTTGATTTGTTTGATATAAAGGTTTAATTGCTCAGATGATAAGCATGGCATCTCCGTAGCTAAAAAAACGGTATTTCTCTTTTACGGCTTCTTTATAGGCTTCCATGATAAGGTCGAATCCGCCGAATGCGCAAACCATGATCAGCAGGCTGGATTTGGGCAGGTGGAAATTAGTGACCATACAATTGGCAATGTGAAAGTCATAAGGGGGATAAATAAATTTGTTCGTCCAGCCTTCCACCGGTTTGAGGAGTTGGTCGGCTGAGACGGCAGTTTCGATGGAACGCATGACCGTAGTACCCACAGCGCACACTTTTTTGCCGTTGGCTTTGCTTTCATTTACGGTCTCTGCCGCGGCAGTTGAAATACGAAAATATTCGGCTTCCATCTTGTGTTTGGATAAATCCTCCACGTCGATGGTCCGGAAGGTACCGAGGCCAATGTGCAGCGTCAGTTCGGCAAAATGTACGCCTTTCAACTCAAGCCGTTTCATGAGTTCCCGGCTGAAATGCAGGCCTGCCGTGGGGGCTGCAACTGCCCCGACTTCTTTGGCATAAATGGTTTGGTATCTTTCCCGGTCAATGGCTTCCGGCTCCCGTTCAATATATTTAGGTAAGGGAGTGTTGCCAAGGCGGGTCAGTTCACGTTGAAATTCTTCTTCCGGGCCTTCAAAGAGGAAACGAATGGTACGGCCGCGCGAAGTTGTGTTATCCACCACTTCCGCTACGAGGGCGTCATTGCCGTTTTCATCTTCGAAATACAGTTTATTACCCACCCTTATTTTGCGGGCGGGGTCTACCAAAACATCCCAAAGACGAGCGTCGTGATTCAGCTCGCGCAATAAGAATACTTCGATCTTCGCGCCGGTTTTTTCTTTTTGACCATACAGCCGGGCCGGGAAGACTTTTGTGTTGTTAAAAATCATTACATCCCCGTCGTCGAAGTAATTCAGGATGTCTTTAAAAATCCGGTGTTCAATTTTCCCGGTATCCCGGTGCACCACCATCAGGCGGCTGAGATCCCGCTCTGTGGCCGGATATTGTGCTACGAGTTCTTTGGGAAGGTTGAAATTGAAGCTGCTAAGTTTAGTCCGCATGATTCAAGGAGTGCCGGCATGAAGCGAGATAAACGATCCGCGGCGTTTTTTATTCGCCATAAGGATCGTTTTCATCGATCATCACCCGTTTCACCATTTGTTTTAGTTCTGTAAATTGTGCGAATTGCCTGATTAGAGTCGGTATATTCACCCAAAGGTGGCATAAAAGATGGAGAATTTTTCAAACACGCCAAACCTTGACGTCCGGTGCGCCTGAAAATGGCTGCAAAAATAGAATTTCTCCACAAACACAAAACTTTGGAAATAGTTTTTATTGATGAGGTTTAACGGGTTGAGCGGGTTTAACGGGTTGAGCGGGTTGAGCGGGTTCTTTAACCCT
>JAKLJF010000774.1 GCA_023151335.1 Thermoanaerobaculia bacterium
TTGCCGGAACTTACTGATGTGGATACGGAGGAGGATTGGCGTCGTAACGCCGTCTGTCAGACGGCGTAAAATATAGAATTAATATTTCCATGCCGTCGTAACGCCGTCTGTCAGACGGCGTAAAATTTGAATTAAAATTTCCACGCCGTCGTAACGCCGTCTGTTAGACGGCGTAAAATATAGAATTAAAATTTCCACGCCGTCTAACAGACGGCGTTACGAAACTCGGGATTCAACCAGGTAAAATCCCAACGCTCCCAATCGCGCACCAACCCAGCTTCAACCGGATTCCTCACCACATACCTCACCTGGTTGCCAAACTCTCCCCGATCCCGAATCAAATGATCATAAGTCTCCCGATGCCAGAAATGCTGGCCATGCCGGGATAATATTTCATTAGCCTGTTTGGCTGTATAGGTTTTGATAGTTTGTAAAATCCGGAAAAGCGGTCGCTGAATTTTATATAAAATGATATGTACATGATTCGGCATAACGGTCAACGCCACCAACTTGAAGCGTTTTTCTTCATGCCAGTACAAAAAACAATCCTGAACAATCACTGCAATCCGCTCATCCCTGAGCCATTTAGGCCCCGTATTTCCGGTGTTCAGCAAGTGGTCAAATTTACCGAAATAAAATTCTCTCTCCTGCCGGAGCAACATTTCACGCTCCGATTCATCGTAACCGGCCTGTTCAAGTTCTTTAATACGCTCGTGATATTGTTTTTGAAGGCGGTCTATGACATTTTTAGGGAGACTGCCATGCAAGCGCATGACCAGGTGATAAACGCCATCGGCCGGTTGCCAGTGGGGCATATTCCGGCGATAATATTCCGGTTCTTTTGCCATATGATTTGTATCGATGTTCAGGCAAAGAGAACCGGAATATTGGAAGAAGGCAAGAGGGGGTTTAGATTTATTGAAATTTAATATGTTTGGATGTTGTTCATAACCAGTGCGTTGTGCGGCATCGTAACGCCGTCTGTCAGACGGCGTGAAATTTAATTTTAATTTTTTACGCCGTCTGACAGACGGCGTTACGACAGCGCTACCTATAAAACATCCACTTCCCGATCTCCTTAAACGACACTTTTTTTCCATACAGCAATATCCCCACGCGGTAAATCCTGCCCGCCAGCCACACGAAGAAAAATGCGGCAATCACCACCAGCACCAGCGACAGGCCAATCTGCCAGGCTGGCGGGTTAAAAGCCATCCGGAAAGGCATGGCAATAGGAGAAAACAACGGAAACAGTGAGGCAAACACCATCAACCCGCTGTCGGGATTCCGTACGCCGACGAAAGCCACGATATAAAATGCCAGGATGATCGGGATGGTAATCGGCAGCACCAGGGCCTGGCCTTCTCCGTAGTCGTCGCCCATAGCCGAGCCAATGGCCGCGAACAGAGAGGAATAGATAAAATAGCCCCCCAGGAAAAAGATGATGAAAGAACCGATGATCAGGTACCAGTTTTGTTTGGCCAGTTCGGAAAAAATACGCAGGGCTTCGCCCTGGGCCATTTCCGGGTCGATGGCCGGCTGTCCGGCTGTCACCGGCGGCTGCATTTGTTGCGGGTCTACATCCACGATAAACGGCAATAAAAACACTACTGCGCCGCTCAGCACCACCCAGGCGACCACCTGCGTGAGCCCCACTGCGCCGGCGCCGATAATTTTACCCAGCATCAGCTGGAAAGGCCGTACGCTCGACATCATCACTTCCACGATGCGGTTGGTTTTTTCTTCCATGACCGAACGCATCACCATCTGGCCATACATCATCACCATAAAAAACATGATGAAGGCCATGATGCCGCCGATAGCCAAGCCGACGCCCGCCGTGTATTTGCTGTCGTCTTCGCCTTCGCCGGTGATCTTTTCCGGGTCGATCGACACGTTGGTGTCCAGCGTTTCGAGGCTCTTGCGGTCGAGGCGCAGGGAGTCGATCTTAAAATCGCGCAGTTTTTTAGCCACCCGGCGCTCGATGAGCTCGCTTTTTTCGGGCGCCAGTTTATTGTCGGAATAATAAAAGACGGTCAGTTCCTTTTGCTGGAGGTTGCCCAGCGCCGGAATGCGCAGCACACCGTCGATCTGTCCGCCGGTGACCTCTGTTTTGAGTTGTTCCAGCGTTTTCTGACCCGAGGGTAAATAGCGCACACCCCTGTCGTCGGGCAGGGTGCCCACTACTTTGGCCTCGTCGAACACGGCCACCCTGATCTCGCCGCCACCCTGGTATTTGGTAAGGCCGACGATCACGAGGAAGTACACCAGCAAACCCACCGGCGCCAGCAGCGTGCCGATGATGAACGATTTTTTGCGTACCCGGGTGAGGTACTCGCGCTGTATGATCAGTTTTAATTTGCTCATAATTAAAAAAAGGTTAGAAGGCTTCCGGTTGGAGGGTTTCCGGTTGGAAAGGTTGCCAAGCGTTAGGTCTCTAACCAGAAACCTTCTAACCCTCTAACCTTCAAACCGGAAACCCTCAACCCTTATTGGGTCTCACCGACCCTGCGGATAAATATTTCATTAAAAGTGGGTAAAATTTCCTCAAAATGCGTAATCCGCACCCCGTGGTCGAGCAGGTAGCGCAGCAGGTCGTTGCTGCGGATATCGTCGGGCATCTGAACGGTCACGGCGCCATCGGGGCGGCTCACCACCTGGAATTTCTGGTCGAAGTCCGCGGGCAGGTCGCCGGCGGTTTCAATGCGGAACAGGTTCTGTTTGAATTCGTTTTTAATAGCCTGCACTTCTCCGTAAAGCACGTTTTTGCCGTGGTTGATGAGTACGATATAATCGCACATTTCCTCTACCTGCTCCATGCGGTGCGTACTGAAAATGATGCTGGTGCCGGCCTCGTTCAGGTGGCGGATCTCGTCCTTGATCAGGTTCGTATTGATCGGATCGAGGCCGGTAAAAGGCTCGTCGAGGATGAGCAGCTTGGGTTTATGCACCACGGTGGCGATAAACTGGA
>JAKLJF010000775.1 GCA_023151335.1 Thermoanaerobaculia bacterium
GTTTCCGCAGGCTCAAGGGGCGCATGTCGGTCCAGACTTCTTTGATGTAGTCGAGGCATTCCTGTTTGGTTCCGCTTTTTCCGGCGTCATTCCAGCCGGGCGGGTTCTCCCGATGCACAGGCCAGATGAAATACTGCTCTTCATGATTGATAACGACTTTGTAAATGGTGCCGTCTTCTTCGTCATTCCATGCCATAGTTTTGAAATTTTAGCGTGGTGAATATTTTTCTGTGATTTTTTCTCTATCGTTACGTGGGCACACACGGCGGGCCGCCGCTTAGGCGGCATGGAAGTGTGTGCATTGTTGTGCTCAGTTTTATTTCACTGACTTTGCTCCCCATAAACTACCCAATTAATATCCATTTTTTCTTTGGTGTTAGATCTTCTAATCTTTTCAATGATTGATTTTCTGTGCGCAGAACCACACATAAAAACAGCCTTTTCGAACCGATTAATTCTACAATACGAATATATGTTTCGAATCATTGAGTTTTCGTAAGCATCAATATCTGCATTAACAGCTTCATTCAGATCATTATGGTTTAGAAGTCGGTTTTCTAACATTCTCATCTTCTGATGTAACGTTATGCTTAATTGGCTATTTAGAAATTGAAAACCATTCGTTTGCACTAATGAATTAAACTCATCAAGCACCTCTTGAAGTTGAATATTCTCACAAATTCGTTCGTATTTGTCGTTAAATAAATCGGATAATCCACTGTCAAGCACAGGAACATATTCAATTGAAGAGTTATTGGAGTATTTTTGAATCGCTTCTAACTCGAGCTTTTGATGATATACTCCGAAAGATGAAAACATTGTTTTATCATAGTTCGAATAAGTGCTTTCAAGAGCTTCCAGAAATGCTACTTCCGGGCTTTCTTCTTTCAAAATATTATACAATTCATCGGCATTACATTTTCCATTTTTCTTATGCATCGTACTTATAAAAGTGATGTTATGCATTGACTGACCAATTAGAAGTATTTTGACTTTGAATTGAGCACAACTACTGTTACCCCTCGCCATTAACTTACGGGAACACCCCGTCCACCGCGGATTGCCGGTAGTTGCACTTAGTTAAGCAATTTACGGCAATCCGTTTGTAAACGAAGTTCGGTGATTCCGTTGAATATCAGGTAGTTTTCCGGTTAAAAATTTCTAAAGCGGTTTAATGTGGCAAAGTAGTATGATGGATTTTATACACCATGCAACCCCGCGACTCCACACCTTTCTTTCTCCAAAACAATCGCCCATGATAAGATTTTCCTTTCTCCTCAGTTGTTGCCTCCTCCTTTCCAATATTCAGGCCCAAACCGCCCGCTCTGCCGCCGATTGGCAGGCCGATCTGCGTTTCCTCCGGAATACGGTACACAAGGACTACCCTTTCCTGTTCAAAAAAATCACCGCGGAACAGTTCGATGCGTCGGTGGACGAATTGCACGGGGCGATTCCCAAATTGCAGGAACACGAAGTCGCCGCCGGACTGGCGCGTATCGTTTCCTCCTTTCAGTACGGCCATACGGCGGTCGGCTTCCGGGGCGGGCCGGTGAAATACCATCAGTTACCACTCAACTTATACCACTTTAGCGACGGGGTGTACGTTCAAGGCGTGCATAAGGACTATGCGCAGGCCCTGGGCGCCCGGGTGCTCAAAATTGAAGGCGTTCCGGTGCAAACAGCGCTTGCCGCCATTCGTCCGGTGGTACCCGCCGAAAACGATCAGTACTTCAAGGCCTACGGATTGACTTTCCTGTGTATTCCCGAAGTACTGCACGCACAGGCAGTGATCAAAACGTTGAAAAATACGGTCACGCTTACGCTGGAACGGGACGGTAAATCCTTCGAGCAAAGCTTCAACGCCCTGGAACCCGGGCAAATGCCCGACCGCGAATACGGCTTCGTCGATCAGGCGGGCGACTGGCTGGATGCCCGCGACCAGAGTCAGACCCCGCTTTATCTGAAAAATCTGGACAAGATTTACTTTTTCGAATACCTGCCGGAGCAAAAGGCCGTGTACGTACGGCACAGCCAGATACAGGACGATCCCGCGGAAGCCATCCCGGCCTTTTACGAACGGGTATTCGATTTCATTGATAAAAATGACGTGGAGCGCCTGATACTGGATGTGCGCCTCAACGGCGGCGGCAACAACTACAAAAACAAACCCATCGTGACCGGCCTTATCCGCTGCGACAAGGTCAACCAACCCGGCAAACTGTTTGTGATCATCGGCCGGCGCACTTTCTCTGCCTGCCAGAACTTAGTGAACGAACTGGATAATTACACCAACGCCATCTTTGTCGGCGAACCGACGGCCGAAAACATCAACTTCTACGGCGACAACCGCCGGGTGGAACTGCCGAACAGCAAAATCCCGGTCTACCTGTCCTTCGCCTGGTGGCAGGACAAACCGCAATGGGAAAACGCCGACTGGCTGGCGCCGGATGTCGCCGCGGACATGAGCTTCGACGACTACCGCGCGAACCGCGACCCCGCGCTGGACGCCGCTTTGAATTTCTCCGACAAGGACCCCGTATTGGACCCGATGGCCTACCTGCGCGAGCTGTTCAAGGCCGGGCAATTGGAGCGGGTGGAAGTGGAAGCCCGTCGAATGGTTACCGATCCGCGCTACCGGTATTATAACTTCGAGGAAAGATTTAACCGCGCAGGATACGATCTCCTGGCAAAAAATCAGGCGGAATCCGCGTTATTCGTTTTTCAACTCAACACCAAACTCTATCCGGAATCCGCCAACGCCTGGGACAGCCTCGCCGAAGCGCATTGGAAGGCGGGAAAAACGGATAAAGCCATCGAATATTACAACAAAGCGATTGCGCTGGACCCGAACGGCGGCGTGGGGAGCCACGCGCGGGATATGCTGAAACAGATAGAAGGGGGGAAATGACGATTTACTATTTGAGTTCAGGCGAATAAGCCGTCATCCAAGCCCTTGAATCAA